>CAYUWO010000053.1:0-8445 GCA_964448535.1 uncultured Gammaproteobacteria bacterium
CTATTGCTTTTGAATAGTATGCAACAGCATCAAAAAAGCGTTTTTTTCTTGCAGCACATGCGGCAAGATAGAGCTCTTTTGCAATGCCAAAAATCTTCATTTTTTTTGAAACATCTTTTCTTGCTTCTTTATCAAAAGGCAAGGTAAGGTATGACAAGATAAGCTCGCTCCGGCTTTTCCATTTGGAGTCTTTCCCCGTAAAAAAGGCAATGCGGAGGAGCCTGTGTTTCAGATAGTGAATTCTTGAGGTGTTTAAAAACGTCGATTTAAGAGCTTTATCCGTTTCTTCGAGGGCGTCTGCGTATCTTTCTTTTTTCTTGTAACAATTTGCCATCATAAAATGACATTGGGCTTGATTTGCATTGTTTTTAAGTGCCATTTCAAAGTAGCTTAAGGCTCTGTCGAGCTCTCCTTTATGATAAAAGGCAAAACCTATTTTATAATAAACCTCCCCGTTATCAATCGAGTTTTCAAGCGCTTTTTGATATTGGATAACCGCTTCGTCTATATATTGCTTTGCCTGATACACATCGAGGTGCCAATCCATATATAAATCGCCGAGCCTGATGTTTAATTCCGGATTAACAGGCTCTTGCAGCAAAATACTTTGGCAATATTCAATTGCTTTTTGAATTTCGCCTTTGTGTTTAAAAGAATTTATCTTTTTATTTATTTCTTTTATGCTGGTCAAAATATCGCTTCTTTCTTTATTCTCCGATTTTACGATATACTTGCAAAATATGCAAATTTATTTAGAAATTTAAAAATTTTTCAGGTGCCAAGATGACCGTAACGGGAGGTTTCAACAGATATTTTTTGGTTACTTTAATAATATCATCGGATGTAACTTTTTTTACTTCTTCCGTAAGTTTTTCGCCAAAATCAAAACCCGCATTATTTATTCCGTTCCAGCCGTTCGAGCTTGCAATTTGCGAATTGGTTTGAGTGTAGAAATATTTATATTTCCCTATGTAATTTTCAATAGCACCTTGAAGCTCAATTTCATCGGGCGGTTCTTTAATTACTCTTTCAATTTCGGTTTTGAACCCTTCAAGGGACTGTTTTATGTTGCTTGGGTCCGTTCCTATATAGAGCATAAAATAGGCGGCGTCTTTTAAATATTTATACGAGCTTCGAACTGTGTATGCAAGCCCTTTTTTATCTCTCAATTCGACAAAAAGCCTTGATGATAAGCCGCTTGCGCCTAAAATATTGTTCAAAACAGTTAGCGCAGCACAATCTTTTGAGGTTATTCCGCCCGTTAGCCAGCCTTGAAAAATTTGAGCCTGTTGTGCATCATTTTTTGTCATTTTAACAAACCCGCCCTCTTTATGTGCGGCTGATGCGGGGGGAGAGATTTGCCCCGAACAATCTTTCATAAAATAAAGTTTTGATGTAATTTTTTCTAAAAAGGCATTTTCATCGGAAATATCGGCGGCAATTGAGATGATTTTGCCTCCTTTAAGAAGGTTGCCATAGTGGTCTTTTACATGTTCAACAGTCATTTTGTCAAGATTTTCAAGAATAACAGTATTTGTGGTTCCGTATTTATGGTTTTTAAAAATTTCCCTTATGAAAGCGTCAGACGCCTTTGTAACGGGAGAATCAAGCGAAGATATAGTTTCACCTCTAAATTTAAAAACTTCTTTGTCAAAAGTGTCAAAAGTTGCATTAAGCATAAAGTCGCTGACTATATCAAGGGCGCTGTCAAGATCCTCATTCAGGCAGACAATTGAAACCTTTAAAAAGTCGACTCTTGAATCAATAGTTACTTCAATTCCGAGATTTTCAAGCTCGGTTGCTATCTGCTCTGCGGTTTTTTTGTTTGTTCCCTGCAAAAGGAGATTTCCCAAAAGAACATGCGCCCCCTTGTGCGGAATTTCTTTATTCGTTGTTAAATAAAGATAAATTGCGCACCTTGGAGTGTCTTTTATGTTTTCATAGGCAATTTTTATACCGTTTAGCTCTTTATATTGCATTATTTCTCCTCCTTGCCGGGCATAAGGATACTGACCGAAGCAAGATTTTTATCAAGATATTTTTTTGAAATTCCGGATAAATATTCGCAATCAATTTCATTAAGTATATCAAGGTATTTATCCGCAAGAGTCAAATCTTTAAACACAATCATAAACTCGCCGATTAAATCTCCTATTGATGAAACGGTTTCGGCTTCCTGCGCAAAATTAACCTTTGCAAATTTTTTTGCTTTTTCAAGTTCTTCTTCTTTTATGTGTTTAAGCGCATCCAGCTCGTTTTTTATGTCGTTTATAACTTGATTTTTTTTATCGGGGTCAAAATTTATATCAATCATAAAATTATCCCCGTCTTTAAATCTGTAATGAGATGTTGCCACCTCATACACATACGGCTCTTTTACGTTTTCAATTAAATCCGTATTCAATCTGGAGCTTTTTCCATCTCCGAAAATTGTCGCCAGAAGGTCAAGCGCAATTGTTTCTTTTAGATTTTTAGGTGGTGAAGCCAAAAACCCCCACATCATAAAACCGGTGTTTATATGTGCCGTTTTTTCAATTATTTTGGGGTTTTTAATTACGGTTTCAATTTCTGCCTTATCGGGGATAAGCACGTCAAACGGTTCAAAATTTTGAAACTTAAATTCGTTAATTACTTTTTTAATGACGTCTTCGCTTTCAAATTCCCCCACAATAACTGTTATCATATTTGCCGGAGTGTAGAATGTTTTATAATATCTCATAATTTCATCCCGGGGTATTGAAGCAATAATCTTCGCCGTTCCTATAACATCTCTTTTATAGGGGTGTTTTTCATACATAGAATCGTTTAAAACATTATAAACTTTTCGCCAGTTTCTATCCTGCCCCATTCTTATTTCTTCAATAACAACGCACCTTTCTCTTTTGTCTTTCGGCTCTTTGCCATCTGTATCAAAAGGTGTCCCTATTTCTTCATCAGGGAAAATCGGGTCGACCATCATATCGGCATGCATACCGAGTGCAAGGTCAAAGTGTTCCTTTGGAATAGTTACATAATAGAAAGTGTAATCTTTCCAAGTTGCGGCGTTAATTATTCCGCCTTTTCTCTCTAAGGTTTTATCAAATTCGCCCGCCTTATATTTTTTTGTTCCCTTAAACATAAGATGTTCAAGAAAATGTGAAACGCCGTTATTGTGGTCATTTTCATTAATTGAGCCCGTAGCGACCCATGTGCTTATGTTTATCATAGTGCTTGCCTTATGCGCAAGAACGAGTCTGTGCCCGTTTTCAAAGGTGATAATTTCAACCGGCTTTGTTAAATAAGGGTATTTGATGTTTTCTCTTTTTAAAATTTTTGTCATTTTATATCCTCCCTCAAGGCTTTTGCGCCCCCGAGATAGCAGTGCTTAATTTCTTTTTGGGTTTTGTTTGTGTTGAATGCGACAAGCGCCCTTAAACATAAAGGAAGCGAACCTTCGACTTCCATTTCCCTGTAGCACATCATAGGAACAGTGTCGAATCCGAGCTCGAGCCTTGCGTATTTTGCGGGAAAGTCAGCATTTATATCGGATGTTACGGTGAAAATAATAAAGGCTATATCTTCCTTATTGACCGAATTTGAAGCCAAAATTTTTTGCACAAGTTCTATGACGGCAGTCTTAATTTCTTCTTTCGTGTTTGATTTAAGAGTAACGGCGCCTCTTATTCCTCTTAATTGCATGAAATTTTGTCCCCCTTTTTGATTTTTGACCCTAAGCTCCAATCGTATGCGCTCATAAGGTTCTTCCCTTCGGGTTTGACGGTTTCTATAAGAATTGCGCCGGTTTTACAAGAAATTAATATGCCGTCTTTATCAACGGAGATAACTTCCCCCGGCTCTTTTTGGCTGATTTTATTTATTGCGGATGATTTATAAACCTTGATAATTTTTTTGTTGTATACAAAATGGGTTGTGTTTATTCCGCAATATGCTCTTATCTTGTTATGGATGACATCCGAGCAGCAGGCAAAATCAAGAAGTTTATCTTTTTTTTCGGTTTTTTTGGTGTATGTTGCCATACGGTTATTTTGTTTTATCGGGCAAATTTTCCCTTTATAAAGCCCTTTTAAGGTTTCTTTTATGATGTTGGGCGAAAGGGAGGAAATTTTTTCGGAAAGCTTTTCAAAATCAATTTCTTTGTCCAGAGGGATTTCTTTTGTAAGGCAAATATCCCCCGCATCCAACTCCGAAACTGTTATCATTGTGGTTATTCCGGTTTTTTCTTCACCGTTTAAAAGACATTCGCATATCGGGTTTGCGCCCCTGTATTTTGGAAGAAGGCTGGCATGAAGGTTTATTGTTTCAAATTTTGGGATATTAAGCACTCTTTCGCTTAATATCTGCCCGTATGCAAAAGTAACAAAAAAATCGGGCTTAATATCTTCAAGAGTTTTTATTGCTTCTTCATCTTTAGAAAGCTTTTCGGGCTCAATGACTTTAATCCCCAATTTGAGCGCTTCTTTTTTAATGTTGGAATCGCAAATTTTTTTCCCGCGGCATGACGGCTTTGGCGCTTGAGTAACAAGAGCTTTAATTTCAAATTCGCTGTCGCATGCAAGAGATAAAAAAGAATTTATGGCAATATCAGGAGTTGCAAAAAAAACCAGACTAATTTTGGACATCATTTTGCTCCTCACCGGCGAGCATGTCCTCAATTTCTTTTTCATCAAGCATTTTTTCTTTTTCAACGGCGGGAAGTCCGGCGTCATCGAGCGCTTTTACGGTTTCAAAATAGTTTCTTGCATGGTCAATAAACAAGATTCCGTCTAAATGGTCATTTTCATGTTGAATTGCTCTTGCAAGCAATGAACCGTCTTTTGCTTCAACTACAAAGGGCTTGCCCGAAAGATTCAGCGCTTTAACCATAACGTTTGCATATCTTCTTACATCAATAAATGCGTTAGGAAAACTCAAACAGCCCTCTTTTTCATGTGATGCGCCCGATTTTTTAATTATTTTAGGATTAATAAAAACAACAGGGTCATACGGCTCGTTGTCGGCGGAAACATCAATAACAAACATTCTTATGTTTTCTCCGACTTGAGGAGCGGCTAATCCAACCCCGTTATTTGCATACATGGTGTCAATCATATCTTCTGCGAGTGTCTTAATTTTTTTTGAAATTTTTGAAATTTCTTTAGATTTTTCTCTTAGAGAATTTTGACCATATTTAACTATTTTTAAAATTGCCATATTCAGATTATAGCAAATATAATAAAATCAATCAATTTTTTAATATAAAGAGAAGTGCTGATTACCCCATAAGCGATTTCAACATAACCGCAACCCCAAGTTGTTGATCGACATATCCGGCGTCATATACTCCGTCGGCGACGTATTTACCCGATGAATAGTTGCTTGTTCCTGCCCAAACGTAAGGGGAAGCAACTCCTTTTTTTCTGTAACCCAGCCCGTTATAGTTTTCCGCAAAATCGTACCAGCTGTTAATGTCGTTAACGTTTAGCGAGCTTGCCCTATCTTTCAATATATAAATTGCAGACTCTTCCCAGTTTGAAAAATTGCCGAGCGAGCCGCCGTCTTGAAGCCTTCTGCTAAAGTTTCCTCCGGATTCTCTCCAGTGTATTGCAGCAATTAATTGCGCAGGAACGCCCGTTTTTTCGGCAACCGCTTGATATCTTGATTGATTTTTCTGCCAGTTTTGTTTGAATGAAGAAAGCTCACCCTGCTGCCTTGCGGATAATTTTTCCGTAAAATTATAACTGAATTGCGGGGTTGTTACAGGGTCACTTGAAGTGTTTAAGTTTATTTCTCCGCCTGAGGACGTAACGGGAGAAGCTGACGCATACTGCGCAGCTTCTTGCTCCATGGCTTTTTTATAATTTGCTTCAAGGTTAGATACACAATCTTCATAAGAGCTTGCAAGGGTAACTATTTGATTTCTTATGCCGCTCAGCTGAGATTCTATATTGTCCATGCTCTCAAGATATGAATTAAGCGCTTCAAGGTCTTTAGCGGTGCCCACCTTGTTTGTATATCGGGATTTTGCTTCTTCAAGGCTGTCCATTTCCTGATAAAGGCTTTTTAGCTGTCCTTCATATTTCTCTTCCGTTTCTTTCATTGTTTTTTCGTACTGTTCGGTCAAAGTCAAATTTTGTTCAGGGGTTTCTTCTTTTTCTTCTTCCGGAAGATAATCCACAAGTTCATCTTCCGTAAGCACTTTATCTTTGTTTGAATCAAGCTTTTTTAAGGCGGATTCACTCTTAACGCCTTTTGAAACGAGGGCGTTAAACCCCTCCATTGATTTTATTGTGTATTCACCCAATTTGAAGTTGCTGCTCATTTAAATGCGGTCATCTCTTTCTTTGTTGTTAACTTACTTGTGTCCTAAATCGGTATACGGGTCTATGTTTGTGCCTGCAAGCTCGTTATATATTTTTGTAACCCCCGGTATCCATCCCGAATTTAAGCCTGTCGGGTCGTTTGCTGCTCCTACGGGGCAATATTTATCCCCTATGCTTGCGATTGTAGTGCGGCCTTGATTAAGGTAATTTTTGGAAAGGTTTTTGACAACGGCTTCAATTCCGTCTTCAAGTGTGTCAAAAGTTTTAATCGTGCTCCAATTGGTGGCGGAATCCATATAACCGCCCGGGTTATTATGGTTTTTAATTGCGTTGCTTGTTCCCCAGCCGGTTTCATTTACCATGATTGAAGTTGCAAGATAAGGGTCTACGCCGTATTTAGCGCAAACTTCTTCAATAAAGGCGCCCTTATCGGCAAGGACTCCTTGCTTGAAGTTGGAATTTTCACTGTACGCTTTTGCAAAATCGCCGGTGGCAAAATTGTTTGTTTTACCTTCGTTTTTGCCTTTTTGAGTTTTTAATTCTTCAAGTTTTGCTCTCTGATCGTCAAGTTTGGTTTGTGTTTCGCCGGATTGGGTTTCGTAATCTGCCTTAATTGTTTGAATTTTCTCCTCGGTTTCTTCAATTACCTTGCGCAGGGGAGAATCCTCAGAAAGACTGTCTTCTATTTTTTTAAGCACATCTTCTTTTAAGCCTTCCTGTTTTTCAATTTCGGCGTCAATATCTTTAAGTTTATCATTATAATCATCAATTTTTGCTTCAATTTCTTTCTTTTCTGCCTCTAAA
Organism: uncultured Gammaproteobacteria bacterium; assembly: GCA_964448535.1. Classification (GTDB taxonomy): domain Bacteria; phylum Cyanobacteriota; class Vampirovibrionia; order Gastranaerophilales; family Gastranaerophilaceae; genus Galligastranaerophilus_A. The sequence goes on from CAYUWO010000053.1 coordinate 7,104, forward strand.
CTTTCCTTACGGCTCTTCAAATCAGAAATTTTATCCTTATTTTGCTTATCAACCTCATCATCGCCCGTATCCGTACTTATAGCAGAAATTTGGGAGTCAATTTCGGATATATTGGCGTTAATATCTGAAAGGGAACTTTCTTCCTCGGCTTTTGAGTTTTCAACATTGCTTTTTTCTTCCTGTGCGGCGCTCAAAGCGTCTGTAATGCCTTTGTATTCTTCTTTTAACTCATCACTTACTTCTTCGCTTTCCTCAATTGCCTTTTTTTGAGTTTCCTGCTGTTCTTTGACGTCCGTTTCCATTTTAGTTTTCATATCGGATAATTCTTTTTCTGTTTGCGGGATATCAACATTTTCAAGTTGTTCTATCTGTTCGTCAAGAGATTCACTTTCGTTTACGGCTGAAGTGTCAGAAACTGATGGTGTATACGAAGCCGCCGATTGCGTGCTTGAAGCTTCCGTTGGAGCGTATGAAGCCACAGATGGGGTGTATGAAGCTGCAGAGGGAGCGTATGAATCTGCCGAAGGCGCTGAGTATGCGTCAGTTAAAGCAGCAGGCGCCGCCGTATACGAGGGAGCCGAACTTGCGGGGTCATTATCATATCCGTTTGCGGCAAAAGTGTCTTGTCCGCCCCCTAAGGCATTTTTCAACTTCTCACGTATTTCATCTAAATCAGCATCGGATTTTTCCTCCACGGAATTTTCGTTTGAAACTTTGTCTTCTGCGTTTTCGGCTTTGCTGCCGTCAACTTTATCATTTGCCGGAGCCTGCTTTAAAAAATCCTGCATTTGAACTGCGGTAATGTCTGAAAAAGACACCGCATCTGAACTTATATCTTTTATTTCATCGTCAGATATAACACCGTCGCTGTTTTTGTCAATCGTATCGAATGCTTCTTTAATTCCGAACTCGCTTATGATACGTTCTAATTTTGAATTGCCGTTTATTTCGGTTTCAAAATCGTCAAAATTTATTCCCGAAGAAGTTTCGCTGAAATCTTCAATATCGTCCCAAATATTTTGAAGTTCATTTTCATCCGTAGGCGTTGTGCCTATGGTTGCAATGTTTTGCTTATGCGGTTTGTTTTCCTTATTATTTACGTATAAAAACTCAATTTCGTTAGTTTCAAATGCTTTTATCAGTCTGTTAGTTCCTTCGATTCCTGATGTCATAATTGCCTCTTTTCAAACACACATTATTAAGTATCGTCAAAGATGAAAATTTCTTTAAAAAATATTATAAATTGTAACAAAAGACTTTATAAACCGTGTTCAGCAAAAATACCTCTGTTTTGGGGCATAATTTAAATTTGCCGTCAGTCTGATTGTTTAAAACATCAACA
>CAYUWO010000053.1:8455-10598 GCA_964448535.1 uncultured Gammaproteobacteria bacterium
AAATAGCCCTGTTTTGGAACATAAATTAAAACAGGGCTATTTTTATGACTGATAAAGATTATTTGGAAGCTTTTTCAACAGCAACGGCGACAGCGACGGTAGCGCCAACCATCGGGTTATTCCCCATGCCGATTACGCCCATCATTTCAACATGTGCCGGAACAGACGACGAGCCTGCAAATTGAGCATCGCCATGCATTCTTCCCATAGTGTCGGTCATGCCGTATGAAGCGGGACCTGCGGCAACGTTATCGGGGTGGAGCGTTCTTCCTGTTCCTCCGCCTGAAGCCACGGAAAAATATTTTCTCCCGTTTTCGATTGCCCATTTTTTGTATGTGCCGGCAACGGGATGTTGGAACCTTGTCGGGTTGGTTGAATTACCGGTAATTGAAACGTCAACTCCTTCTTTAATCATAATCGCAACCCCTTCGGATACGTCGTCTGCGCCGTAACATTTAACTTTTGCACGTTCGCCGTCAGAAAAAGGAGTTTCTTTAACAACTTTTAATTCACCCGTTTTATAATCATATTCGGTTTCAACATGGGTAAAACCGTTAATTCTTGAAATAATATAAGCCGCGTCTTTTCCAAGCCCGTTTAATATAACTCTTAAAGGTTCTTTTCTGACCTTATTTGCATTTCTTGCAATTCCTATTGCGCCCTCTGCTGCAGCAAAGGACTCATGACCTGCAAGAAAACAGAAACATTTTGTTTCTTCTCTTAAAAGCATTGCGCCGAGGTTGCCATGTCCTAAGCCCACTTTTCTTGTGTCGCCGACGGACCCAGGAACCGCAAATGCCTGCAAGCCTTCCCCGATAGCTTCCGCAGCGTCAGCCGCATTTGTAATTCCTTTTTTGAGGGCAATGGCACAGCCCAATGTATATGCCCAAGAAGCGTTATCAAAGGCAATGGGCTGAATGCCCTTAACTATTTCATCAACATTTATTCCTTTTGACAGACACAACTCGTTTGCTTCATCTATTGTTTTGAAGCCGTACTGCTCAAGAACTTTATTTAACGTTTTTTCGCGTCTGTCTTGTCCTTCAAATTTTGCCATAATTTATTTCCTTTATAATTCTTATTTTACGTAAATTATTCTTTTCTCGGGTCAATTGTCCTAACGGCGTCTTTAAATCTGCCGTATGTGCCGATATTTTTTTCGTATGCTTCCTTGGGGTCAACGCCTTTTTTAAGAGCATCCGTAACTTTTCCCAAGTTTACGAATTTGTATCCTATAATTTCATCATTTTTATCAAGCCCGAGCTCAAGAATATACCCTTCCGTCAAAGAAAGATACCTTGCGCCTTTTTGTTTTGTGGAATGAATTGTGCCTACCATCGAGCATAAGCCTTTGCCCAAATCTTCAAGACCGGCGCCAACGGGGAGCCCGCCTTCGGAAAATGCGGTTTGAGTCCTCCCGTAAACAATTTGAAGGAATAATTCTCTCATTGCAACATTGATTGCATCGCATACAAGGTCGGTATTCAGGGCTTCAAGAATCGTTTTTCCCGGAAGAATTTCACCTGCCATTGCGGCAGAATGTGTCATACCCGAACAGCCGATTGTTTCGACAAGTGCTTCTTGAATAATTCCGTTTTTAACATTCAAAGTCAATTTACAGGTGCCTTGCTGCGGTGCGCAGCAGCCACAGCCATGGGTTAAGCCGGAGATATCTTCAATTTTTTTGGCTTTTGTCCAATTCCCTTCCTGAGGAATCGGAGCTGGTTCGCCCTTAACGCCTCTTTTGACGCAACACATTTGTTCAACTTCGTGTGTAGTTTGTATTGAATCCATTTCTTGCTCCTTTTTTGTAAGTATTATTAGTTTTGATATTAATTTATAATAAAAAAAATTTAATGTAAAACCGTTAATTTTTTTAAAGATTTCCTAAGGAAAGCCTTAACATTTCATCCGATGAAAAAGAGGAGTGTACTGCGTTAATTTTTTCTTTTAAAACTTTTTTTGTAAAATGTTTTTGAGTGTGAACCCCTTGTACAAATGCTTTTGTTATTCCCTTCGGCATATAACATTCGGTTTTGATTAGGAGTTTTCCCGTATTTGAATTTGCAAGAAAAATTTTACATGGAAAATTTTCACAGCTGTGTGTAAAAAGCCTATGAGTGAATATACAAGGAATATCCAC
>CAYUWO010000054.1:0-5196 GCA_964448535.1 uncultured Gammaproteobacteria bacterium
TGTTAAAATAATTCTGGAGCAAAGCCCTAGCATGCGAGCGATTAAGAAATTCCAAAGATTAGAAATTCTGAATATATCGCCAACCAAAGACTGCAAAATGCACTTCCGTATTGCCGAGCAATTGACAATATAGATTATCAGACCGTCGTTCTACGCTTCAACCTCTTCTCTTCGGCTGAGTATACGGGTAGGATTGCTGGGAACAGGAATTTCAACGAGACGAACTCGAACTACCATTCCCAGGCTGACGCTGAGGCTAACCCTACCAACTACAACCGCGAGAATTCTAACATATCGGCTGTCTGCCTAGGAGATGGAATTTAGTTCGGTAATTTCTCTTTGTATTTTTTAAGGCGCCCTTCTTGCGCGTCTTTTGGAGGTATTTATACAGAAACGAGATTTAAATGAGCGATTTTGGGCGCTTGCCGCTCTACAAAGCCGCATACGACTTTTTAATTGATATTATTCCTTCGGTTAACAAGTTTTCGCGTGAATATAAATATTTAATCGGCGAGAGGATTCAAATTACCGTGATTGATCTTGTCGTTGACATATACAAAGCAAATTCCGGAATTGACGAAGTTAGAGCTGATTATCTGAAGTCTATTTTGGAAAAGCTTCAGTATGTGAATTTGTATTTGAGAATGTGTCTTGATTTAAGGCTAATTACCCCCGAAAGATACGGCGATTTTGTTTTGCAAGTTCATGCAATTTTAAAACAGGCAAAGGGGTGGTTGAAATCCACTATTGATGCCGCAGAAAAAAAAGGAATAGAAATCGACATCGGACCTTTGGAGGACGAGGAGAAGAAAAATAAAGAACGGGAAACCAGACGCAAAAAAGCCGCTGCCCAAGTTGCAAAAATTGTTAAAGCATACGGCGATTCAAATGCGGACTCTCAACCAGTTATGCTCGACAAAAGCATGCCTAAAGAGGTGCAAAAAACTCTTGCAATATATGAAACAATCGGCACGGATATCCAGCCTGCGCACAGGTCGAAAAATAAACCAAACTAAAATGTTTCTTTAAAAAAACAGCAAATAATATTTTATACGATAATGACTAACGTATTATTATTACGCACCCGCAATAGGGTTTCTATTGCGGCTTTTTTTGCGAAATTTGCCCCTTAATTTCCCCGCAGCCTATCTTTACCGCTCCGTATCCGAATTTTTGTTCAATTTTATCCCAAGCGTCGGAAAGTCTCCTTTTCTTTTTTGCTCCCTCATCTTCAAAAATGCTAAGCTGAGCGGTTTTGTCCGTTTGGGTCAGCATATATAAACAAGCGCCCGATGAACGATATATTTTTTTATCCGAAAAAATACGCTCAAATGCCGAATGCATTTGCTCGTACAGCTCAAATTCGCTCGTTTTTGGCACATCAAAAATAATTTTTTCTTTTACCGATTTAAAATTCTTTTCCCGAAGCCATATAATCATCATGCCTGCTTGAAGTTTATGGCTCCTTAATTTTTTACAAATCTTATGAATATGATTATTTAATTCGTTAATTATAAAATCTTTATCATTTGTAAATTCCTTAAATGTTGAGCTTTTTGAAATGCTTTTTGGCGGGGTGTAATAATCAATAAAAGGATAAACGGAAGCCCCCCTCAATTCTCTTTTTAATTCAAGCCCCCTTTTTCCCAAATTTCTTTGTATAAAATCATCTTCTTGGCATGAGTAAATTTTTGCATTAGAGATATTATGTTTTCTAAAAAATTTGTGTAAATTTTTTCCAACGCCCCAAACTTCTTCAATTGGAGTTTGAGATAAAATTTTATCAATATTTTCTTTTGTTATCTCAAACACTCCGGGATAGGCGCTTTCTATATGTTTCCTTGTTTGATTTTTAGCAATTTCGCTTGCGATTTTTGAAAGGGTTTTTGTGGGCGATATTCCGATTGAAACTTCTATTCCGGTTTCTTCCCTGATTTCTTTTCTGATTTTTTCCCCTATTTCTTCGAAAGTCATTTTATAAAGTCTTCTTGTGCCGGTCATATCAAGAAAAGCTTCATCAATTGAATAAATTTCAACAGAAGGAGTATAGCTTGAAAGTTTTTTCATAATTTTATCGGACATTGTTTTATATTTTGACAAGTCGCCCGAAATCCAAACGACGTTTTTATATTTTCTCTTGGCAATAAAATAGGGAACGCCCATTAAAATGCCTAAATCTTTTGCCTCGTTTGACCTTGCAACAACGCAGGCGTCATTGTTGCTTAAAACACAAACTGCTTTTCCTTTTAAATCGGGGTTCAAAACCTGTTCGCAGGAAACAAAAAAATTGTTGCAGTCCACAAGAAAAATCGTTTTATCCATGCTAATATTTTCCTCCATTTTTTTTAAATTGACAATCTTTACAAATTTAACCTTTTTTTGATATACTCGTTATAAACAATGTAAAGCCGTTGCCATCTCAAGATAAGCGGCACATATAAAGAAAACCATGGCACAATTTATAGACAAGGTAAAAATAAAAGTTGAATCCGGCAAAGGCGGAAACGGCGTCGTTGCTTGGAGAAGAGAAAAATATGTCGACAAGGGAGGACCTGACGGCGGGGACGGCGGGTGCGGAGGTTCCGTGTTTTTTGTTGCGGATGAAAATCTTACAACCCTTTTGGATTTTACCTACAGGTCGCTTTTTCAAGCTCAAAACGGTGAAAACGGACGTATTAAAAATCAATACGGCAAAAGCGGAAAAGACTTATATGTTAAAGTTCCCGTGGGGACGATTGTTAAAGATTTAAAGACAGGGAATTTTATTGCCGATATGAATTTTCACGGAAAGAAAGTGTTAATGGCAAAAGGCGGACGGGGCGGAAGAGGAAACGCAAAGTTTGCGACTGCAAAGGCGCGTGCCCCCCAATTTTCCGAACCCGGCGAAGCTTCGGTTTCAAGGGAACTGGAGCTTGAATTAAAGCTGATTGCGGATGTCGGGCTTCTCGGCATGCCAAATGCGGGAAAATCCAGTTTTATTTCAAAAATATCCTCAGCAAAACCAAAAATTGCCGATTACCCTTTCACTACCCTTGTGCCGCACCTTGGGACTGTTAAAAACCCTTACGGAAACGGGTTTGCGGTTGCCGATATACCGGGGCTTATTGAGGGGGCGCATGCAGGCGTGGGGCTTGGGTTTGAGTTTTTAAGACATATTGAAAGGTGCCGCTTTTTTATCCATTTAGTTGACCTTAGCGCCGATAATCCCGTTGAAAATTACAAAAAAATAAATTCCGAGCTTGAAAAGTATTCGCCCGAGCTGGCAAAAAGGTTTCAAATTGTCATGCTCAACAAATCGGACATCGTTTCAAAAGATAGAATTGACGAGGTAAAAAAAGCTTTTGACCCAAATAAAACATTTGTTGTTTCGACCGTAACGGGAGCAGGAATTAAGGAAATATTAAACTATGTTTACAAAAAATTAGATGAAATTCCCGTGCCTGATTTTGCCTTGAAACTCTTTGAGGATAAGGGTTTTGACGATAATGACGACAGCGAATTTGAAACAAGCAAACTTAACAAAAACACATATTGCGTTGAAGGTGGTAAAATAAATAGATTAGTAAGTGTAGTTGACACAAGAAATTTAAAACAATTAAGGAGGCTTGCAAACATTCTTGACTCGATGGGGGTTTTCTCACAATTAAAACTGGCAGGGCTTGAAATCGGCGATACGATTTATGTTGCAGGGCTTGAGATGATATATACGGGAGAATACGATTAATAAAATAACATGGTACATACGGTTGATTTTTTTAAATATCGGTGTAAAAAAAACAAAAACTATAAGACAATGTATTTGTAAAAGTTTATACAAGTTAAGAAATTTACCTATAGCTAAGTATTGAAAGATACAAAACGATGGAATTTAATGATGACAAAAATTTAGAAAATAACGGAATTAACCCGCCGAAGGACGGCTCTTCAGGAGTGTCTTGGGAGGAGCTTTTAAAGGCGGATGATGATCTGGATATTTCAAGCCTTTTAAAAGAGGACGAAAAGAGCGGGCAAGAGAATAAACCCGCATCTGATAATGCGCCGGTTGAAAGTAACGGCGGAATTAATTTAAACTCTCTTGATAATGAAAGCGAGTTTGATATAAATACTGCCGCAAATAACTATGTCAACAGCCTTGATATATCAGAAACCCATGTTACTTCTGCGGAATTAACCGATAACAATGCTGATAATAACAACGGCATTGATGACATTATGGAAGCTTTGACGGAAAAAATCCCAAGCGGCGACGAAAAAGGGGGCGCGCTTGCGGATATTGTTGATGACGAGCTTTTGAGCATACTTAATGTTAATAAAGATGATTTGCCTAAAGAAACAAAAGAGGCAATTATAAAAGATGATAATAAAGATGTATTGAGCAGTTTAGGCATTTTAATAGACGAGCCGCTTTCGGCTGAGGCTGTTAAAAGCTCCGAACAATCTCAAAACAGGCTTGAAGATATTCTTGTTATAGATTCTTCTTCAAAAGATAAATCTCCTAAACCCGTTAACGGGGGCGGGCATGTTAACAACTTCGAAGGCGGATATGAAATTGACCCTGCAATAGCGGCTGCAATAGACGGAGGAAGCAAGGAAGAACCCTCCGCAGACGAGCAGGAAACCCGTATTGAAACTAAACGGGATGATGATGATATTCGCCCCGCATTGAAAAAGAAAAAAACGCCGGTCGGTTTCTATTTTGCTTTTGCTTTTATCGGGCTGTTTGCGTTGATTTTATACATTGTTTCTTTTATTATCGGCGGCGACGGTATTACAAAAGGAGATTTGGAAGTTAATTCTGAATCGAGCTATAATCTTCCCGCAGATATTGAGCAAAAGGCGGATGTTGAAGAAGCCAAACAGGCAAAAGAGCTTGTTGAAAAAGTTGAAACTCCGTCTAAATTACAGAATAAAGAAGATAAAAATAAAAAAGTCGTTGTTTCAATTCCCGTTGCGGGGAGAGCCAATCCGTTTGTTCCTTCCGTTCTTTTTGACGATGAGGGCTTTGGTTCATTCGGTGCGGATTTGTCCATGCCGCCCGATATAGATCCGGATTCGCCCGAGGCAGCCGAAGCAAGAAAACTTCTTGAAATTGTAGTTTCAGGAATTATGTATGACCCTGCAAAACCTTCGGCGATATTAAAATTTGACGATAAAGACTATTTTGTTCAAAGAGGCGACAGAATAGACACTTATGTG
>CAYUWO010000054.1:5206-10442 GCA_964448535.1 uncultured Gammaproteobacteria bacterium
TCAATCAGAAACGGCAGCAATGTTTATAAGGCATACGTAGGCGAAGAATTTAAAATAGAAGAAACCATGCCCGAATCTAAACAGATGAAAATGAAAAGCGGCTACAGACAGTATATTTCATCTGATGATATACAAATAAGCACAAAATAAATAATCAGGAGTTTGAATAAATGAAGTTTACATTAAAGAAGAAAAATTTAATCAATTCAGCCTTAACGGCTGCGCTTGCAATAACCGTTGCGCAGTGTGCATGGGCGGGTTTCGACAACGATTCGGATAAACTTGCGCTCGATACTAAAAATGTCAAAATTTATGACGATAATTATAACTTAAAGAACACCAACAGTACGGAAACCTATATAATAAATGCAGACAGCCCCGAAGCCGTCAGCGTTCCTTCAACAACGAGGTTAACGGGAAATATTCAAATTACGGGCGATTCCAAAAAAGTTAGCATTTCTTTGAGGGACGCCGATGTTAAACAGGTTTTGAGAATGTTTGCCGACAAGGCGAATATGAACATAATATTCCACAATTCCGTTCAAGGGCAAGTTACTTTGGACCTTAAAAATGTTTCTATAAATACTGCTCTTGAATTTGTGCTTGACGCTTGCGAATTAACCTATATAAGACAAGATAACAATATTATTGTTGCTTCAAAAAGTGCTTCGCAAGAATTAAGTTATGCAAGGCAAAATTTCACGACTATTCCGGTTAAGTATGTTAACGCTCAGTATATAGCCGACTTTGTCAACAAAAATATGTTTAACGGAAAATATCAGGGTGTTTCTTCGGTTCCTATAGCCGCAGTTAACGCTGCTAAGAACGAAATAATGCTATTTGGTACGGAGGAGGACGAAAAACTCGTAAAAAAACTTTTGTCAAAACTTGATACAAAACCAATGATGAATGTTTTTCCGGTTAACCATATTTCCCCGCAGGAAATGGCGTCAACGATTTGCGATACGATTTTATCCGATAAGTCGGAAGGCGGCTCCGCAAACGGCGTTAATGTCAGCACTGAAACAAGAAGTGGCACGGAAGATGAAGTTACACTCGGAGGCGGTTTTGTTGTTTGCGTCGTCGGTGAATCTAACGGTACAATAAGAAAAGACGGCGGCACATCCGAATTGACAAATTACGTTTCAAACCCTCTAACCGTTGCTTTCTTCCCTGAAATGGGCACTGTTGCCACATACGGCGGTTCAAGAGAACAAGTTAAAATGATTGAAAGCTTTATTAAGCTCCATGATAAAAAACAACCCATGGCATACATTGAGCTTTCTTTAATACAGTTGTCCGAATCAGGCTCAAAGGCTTTTAACACGGAATGGAGCATGTGGACTCCGTTTGGCGAGTTTATGTTTAATAATAACGGCTTGTCTACAAACCCTTGGGCGCCCGTATTTTTGGACGGCAGCCACAAAGATGTATATGATGACGGTCCTACGCCTTCTTACACGATTAACAAACCGCATGGCTGGGGTCCTATCGTTATGTCTTTAAGCTATCTTGTTACAAACGGTAAAGGAAGAGTTCTCGCAAGCCCTAAAGTTATGGTAACAAACGGTAAAAAATCCGTTATAGACTTAACTTCCGATTATGTAAAATCTATTCAGCAGCAATATAACACAAATTCTACCACGGCGGTTGCGCAGACGACTTACGAAATTGCGTCCGATCAAGGCATAAAGGTTGAAATTATACCCTTTATTTCTCCCGATGGGTATGTTGTCATGAATTTAAAACCGGATTATTCTACAATAAAAGAACAAAGAGAAGAGTACACTCTTCTCACGAGAAGAAATCTGGAACTTGAAAACGTCAGGGTAAAAGACGGCGAAACGCTTGTCTTGGCTGGGTTAATCCAAGAGGATGAAAGGCAATCAACCACCAAAATGCCTGTTTTAGGTGATCTTCCGGTTCTCGGGCCATTCTTCAGACGTTCACAAAACAGTGTTTCTAAAGAAGAACTCGTAATTCTTATTACACCTCACATTGTTTACTCAAAAGATCAAATCGACAAAATTAAATCACAGAATTTATAATATATGAACAGCGAATATATCTCAAAGCTTTTAGAAAAAATTGATTGTCAATTGGTTAAACAATTTGACAGAACACGTATAACAGACATGCTTTTTGTTCCCGTTACCATTCAAAACGGCTCCGCTTATGCTGTGATTTCGCAGGAAGGGAATAAACAGAATGTATCGGCGTACGTAACCGAAACCGTTCAAGTTCAAAGCGTTGAGTTTATTACCGTTGGTCCTGCCGATTTTGATTTTATAATGTCCGATGTTACGTATCGTGCTTTCGATAATTCCGAGCCCGTTGAGGTCAATCTTGATACAAACGAAATAAGTGAGGACACCGTTGGGGATATTTCCAGAGTTAAGGCGCCCGAAACAAAAAAAATCGGACAAATTCTTGTTGAAGAAAAGCTTTTAACCGAGGAGCAAGTTCTATCCGCCCTTCAGGAATCAAAAAGAATGGGGCTTCCTCTGGGGTCTACCCTTGTAAAGCTCGGATATATTACAATTAAACAGTTGAAAGAGGCTCTTGCTGCGCAAATGCATTTAAGTTTAGTATCGGAAGAACAGCTTGCGTCTTTGCCTGATTCAATTGCTTGTTTATCGGATGATTTTGTGCGTGACCATAAAGTTATCCCCCTTTCATATAATTCAAAAACTTTGACCGTTGGCATGGTTGACCCTAAAGACACTGATACAATTAACCAGATTATCGGCATGACAGGTTTAAAACCCGCCATTTTGATGGTTACATCCCTTGAATTTGAAAGGTATATGGAGCAATATTACCGCACCCATGAAAAAGAGGCGGAAAAACGTTTTAGCACTTTTAAAAAGGGAAAAACCTCTCTTGAAGCTTTGACTGAAGAATTAACCGCCTCAAGCGGCGCTTTGGGCGGGGGCGAGCAAACCCTTTGGCAAAAAGTTCAGTCTGATATAGATGACATTTCATCTGACGCTGCTAAATATGCAAACATGATTGTTACACAGGCAATAGATTTTAGAGCGTCCGATATTCACATAGAGCCGCGGCTTGACGGTTATATTACAAGATACCGTATTGACGGCACCCTTGTTGAAGTTGTAAAAATTCCTTCTCATCTTGAATCATCCATTGTTTCAAGATTTAAAGTTTTATCCAAGATGAACATAGCTGAACACAGACGCCCCCAAGACGGCAACTTTACAATTAAGTACAATAAATTGTCATACGACTTTCGTGTTAATACCTTGCCTGTTAACGGAAAAGAGAAGATTGTAATAAGGATTCTTGCCCCTTCTATCCGTGTTGAGGATAGTTTTACAAAAGATATTGACATTGTGGGCGCCTTTCCTGACGACCTTGAAAAAATTAAATATCTTATATCTACTCCAAACGGCATTGTTTTAACTTCAGGGCCCACCGGCTCCGGCAAAACAACGACATTGTATGCGCTTTTAAAAACGATGAATTCGCCCACTACCAACATTACAACGATTGAGGACCCTATTGAAATCAGGCTTGACGGCGTTAATCAGGCTGCCGTTAACCCTAAAGCGGGCATTACCTTTGCAACCTGTATGAGAGCAATTTTAAGGCAAGACCCCGATATTATTCTTGTCGGTGAAATTCGTGACTTTGAAACTCTTGAGGTTGCAATTTCGGCTTCTTTAACGGGGCACCTTGTGCTTTCCACAATTCACACCAATTCTGCCGCCGCTACCGTTACAAGGCTAATTGAAATGGGCGCCAAAGATTATCTTGTTTCATCCACTCTGAACGGCATTGTTGCGCAGAGGCTTGTTAAAAAGTTATGCCCTCATTGTAAAGAACCTTACAGACCAAGTGAAGAAGAGGTAAAAAAGATAGTAGTCGAACCCGAAAGAATAAAACAATTGCAGGAAACCACACTTTATAAAGCAAAAGGCTGCCAGCATTGCGGCGGTACGGGCTATGTCGGACGTATAGCCATTCTCGAGGTTTTGCCCGTTACAAAAGATATTAAAAAATTAATAGCACAGCATGCTCACGATATTGAAATTGAAGAGTATGCGGTGGCTCATGGTATGTCAACATTAAATGAATCATGCATTCGTCATATTTTAAACAGCGACACTACGATTGACGAATTTGTCAGGGTTCTCGGATTGGTAGGTAGATAATGCCGGTATTCAACTATGTTGCAATGAAAAATAACCGAAATACCGTTAAGGGTAAAGTTGAGGCTCTTGACTTACAGGCGGCAAGAACCGCCGTCAGAAAATTAGGGCTTGTTCCTATTCAAATATCGGAGGACGCCGACCTTGCTGCGCGTGAAAAAAGGGCAAGAGCAAAGAAAAATGAGCTTAAGGAACTGCCCCTTAGGGATAAAATTGAGTTTACTTCAACCCTCCAAATTTTAACCGCAACCGGTATCCCTATTATTGAAACTCTTGCTTTTATGGAAGAAAACGCCGAGAGAAAAAACGTTAAGAAAGTATGTAACGTTTTTAAAAACCAAATTGTTAACGGTTATACTCTCGCAGAAACAATGGAGAAAAACAGAAAAGCTTTCGGAAGGGTTTTTGCCGGTCTTACAAGAGCCGGTGAAGATTCCGGAGAACTTGATATTACTCTTGAGCGTATGTTACAGCTTTTGAAAAAACAGGCAAACATTAAATCAAAGGTTATCGGGGCTTTGATATATCCGGCTTTTGTTATAGTTCTTGCGATTCTTGTTGTAACAATTATGCTTGCGTTTGTGTTCCCTGCTTTTGAACAGATGTTTGAGAGCTTGGGCGGCAAGCTTCCTTTTATTACAATTTTATGTATTGATATGGGTAATTTTATCTGCGAATATTGGTGGGTTTTGTTGTTTGCAGTGGCTTTAATTGTTAGTGCAATTATATTTATTTTCAAAAATGAAGTTACTAAAAAAATTGTGGACAGAGGTGTATTAAAAATTCCTCTTTTAAATGCCCTTATGAGATATGCAAATTATTCAAACTTTCTTGCTGTTTTGCAGGTTGCATACGATGCGGGTATTCCCGTTGTTAACTCCTTGTATCTTGCAAATTTAACTCTTGAAAATATAGTATTAAGAGAATCAATTTCAAGTGCGGCAATTAAGGTGCAGCAGGGGCAAACTCTCTCTTCGGCTTTAAGGGCAACCAATCAGGTTCCTAACATGATGTTGTTTATGATAGCAACCGGCGAACAGTCAGGTCGTCTTGGGGAAATGTTA
>CAYUWO010000055.1:0-10323 GCA_964448535.1 uncultured Gammaproteobacteria bacterium
CTCTGTGGGAGGGCTTTAAAATTAGTCTTTTGCGTGTCCTGCGGTTCCTAAAACGTCAACCATTTTATGTTTAACCATTTCTTTAACAGCAGTTCTGCCCGGCCCCATATATTCTCTCGGGTCAAATTTTTCAGGGTGGCTAATAAAGAACTCTCTGATTGTAGACGTCATTGCAAGCCTTAAATCGGTGTCAATATTAATTTTTGCAACGCCATTTTTAGAAGCATACGAAAGCATTTCTTCGGGAACACCTTGAGCGTCCGGTAAATTACCTCCGAATTTGTTGCATTTTTCAACAAATTCTTTGGGAACGGAACTTGAACCGTGAAGAACAATCGGATAATCGCCAAAACCTGCTTCTTTAAGGGCGTCTTTAATTTCTTTTAATCTTTCAAAATCAAGCTTTGCTTCGCCCTTAAATTTGTATGCGCCGTGGCTTGTTCCGATTGCAATTGCAAGAGAGTCGCACCCTGTTTGTCTGACAAATTCAACGGCTTCTTTAACGTTTGTATATTTAGCGTCTTTAGCGTTAACGTTAACATCGTCTTCAACTCCCGCCAATTTCCCCAGCTCTGCTTCGACCGAAACGCCTTTTTCGTGGGCATAATCAACAACTTTTTTTGTTAGGGCAACATTTTCATCAAACGGGAATCTTGAACCGTCAATCATAACAGATGAAAAACCGCCGTCTATACAAGCTTTGCAAATTTCAAAATCGGCGCCGTGGTCTAAATGAAGCGCAATGGGCACTGTTGTTGTTGCAAGGGCGGCTTCAACCAACTTAATAAGGTAGGTTTGGTTGGCATATTTTCTTGCACCGGCGGAAACTTGAAGAATAATCGGGGATTGAGTTTCTTCCGCAGCTTCTGCAATACCTTGTAAAATTTCCATGTTGTTAACATTGTAAGCACCGATAGCGTATTTGCCGGCGAGTGCTTTTTTGAACATTTCATTTGTTCCGACTAATTTTCTTTCTGACATAATTAAAGCTCCAATTCTATTGAAAAAGTGTCGTAAATCAATAAGATAATAACGGAAACAAACGTCGTTTGCAACTACAATTATTAATTTTTGTAAAAATATTCCTAAAAGTTATATCTTTTAGGAATAAAAAAATGTATGATAAGTATGTTACAAGGCATGGAGTTTTTAAAGAAAAGGAATGGGAAAAAAATATAAAAGGAAAGTGCCGAAACGCCCTAAATTCAAGAAATTTTACAGATTTAACCAGCAAGACGAGTTTTTAATTTTTCAAGAGCGAAAATTGCAAAAAATACACTCAAAACTGGCATGGTGGCTGTTTGGCGACCTTTCCCGCTTCAAATTCGGAGATTGGACGATTGAAACGGAGGGCATAACCTTGCATATAGACCCCGTAATGGGAAGTCAGGCGGAGATTTCAGGCACTTTTTTAATGCCGCTTTTAGAAAGGCTTAAAATACATATAGAGTTGTTTAAGCTTCTGAAAAAAGGCTACAGTATATCGAAGGCGGTGGAAATTTGTCTTTTAACATCAACGACACAATCAAAAAATTGGACGAGCTTGAAATCCTTGCGCTGACCCCCAACGAAAAAGGGGACGTCAACCTTGCTCTTGCGGTTAAAATTGAAGAACTTAAAGCTAAATTTACCCAGATGGAATCAGAAAACGATGCCGGGCAAAAGGGCTATATTTTAAATGTATACGTTCAAAACAAGCGTCAAAAGAAATTAATTGACGAAATTTAAACCGTTTGGTGAATTTATGAACTATTTAAAACTTTCAAAGGTATTTGAAAAAATTGCCCGTGCGTACAAGAAAAAATACCGCTACATTATCAATCAAGGGGGAACATCAAGCACAAAAACATTTTCCACTCTGCAAATTCTTTTAATACTTGCGCTTAAGCATAATTTTGAGATTGATATTGTGGGGCTTACTCAAGGACACCTTAAAACGGGGGTTTTGCTCGACATGCCAAAAGTTATGGCACAATTCGGCTTAAATTTTTATAATTTTTTCTCTAAGACAAGCAAATCTCTTGAGTTTAAAACAAGCACGATTAACTTTATTTCGGTAGACACAATAGGCAAAGCGCATGGAGGGCGCCGAGATATTTTATATCTAAACGAAGCAAACCACCTTAATTATAAAATTGCGGAACAGCTTATTATAAGAACGAGAGAAAATATTTTTATAGATTTTAACCCCACGTCAAAATTTTGGGTGCATACGGAAATTTTAAATAATGAAGGCAAAGACGCCGTTTTAATTAAATCAACATACAAAGATAATCCGTTTTTAGAAAAAGAAATAGTCAGAGCTCTTGAGGCGAGAATGAGCGATGAAAATTTTTGGAGAGTTTACGGGCTTGGCGAGCTTGGTGTGCTTGAGGGAAGAATTTTTACCAATATTGAAGTTAAAAACTTTGATAAAAATTCGTTTGAAAAATATTACAACGGCATAGATTGGGGCTTTTCAACCGACCCTTTTGCCTTTATAAGGGCGGCGATTGAAAACGGGGCGCTCTATATAACGGATGAAATTTATTCTACAAATTTATTAAATAAAGATTCAATTCCCATGGTTAAAGCCCTTATTAAAAATGAATATGTAACATGCGATTCAAGCGAACCTAAGAGCATAAGCGAATTTTTATCCGAAGGAATAAATGCGCTTGCCGCTAAAAAAGGCGCCGGCAGCATAGAATCGGGAATAAAATATCTGCAAAGTTTTACTAAAATATATATACACCCCGCTTGCAAAAATGCGCAAAGGGAATTTTTAAACTACTGTTTTAAAAAAAATTATGACGGCGAAATTATCCCCGTACCCCAAGAAACAGACAACCACCTTGTTGACGCTTTAAGGTATGCCCTCGAGGATTTAACCGGAAGGAATACAATAAGCGTCATTAAGGGTTTAAAGCTTTAACTTATTTAATATTTGAATAAGTCCATGCATCGGGATTAGGGTTTTCAGCGACCTTTGTTTCGGTGTGTTCTTCTTCTCCCGCTTGGATTCCGCCATGGGCAATAGGCTTATAGATACGGTTATAATATTCAATAACCATTCTGTCAGAGTTAAAGTAAGCTTCAGAGGTTCTTTTTGCCTGTCTTACCAACCCCGCCCATTTAGATCTGTTATCGTAATATGTCGGAATAATTTCATTTTCCAATGTATCCATTACACATTGGTGATCTTTCCAGTGTCTTTCTTCCCATGGAATATCGTCATCAAGCCCCGGATATTCAACCGTAAAGCCGTTAATTCCGGGGAATGTACCCTCTACGGTCCAGCCGTCATAGGTTGAAAAATGCAGGGCGCCGTTCATATTAGCGCTCAGGCCTGATGTGCCCGAAGCTTCAAAAGGCCTTAAGGGGGTGTTTAACCATATATCGGAACCTTTTTTTAATTTAGCCGATAATGCGAGTTCGTATCCGGGAAGCACGACAACATTTTTCATTGAATAAGATTCTTTCAAAATTTTGTTGAACATTTCTTTACCCATTGTATCATCCGGATGGAATTTGCCGGCAAAAATCAATTGTACTCTGTTTTCGTTTAAAAGTTTTTCAATGCGCGGTTTATCCATTAAAATAAGCCATGCACGTTTGTAATCGGCAAATCTTCTTGCCCATGTGATTGTCAAAACATTCGGGTCGAACCGTTTTCCTTGCGTATCAGAGATATATTGGAACAAATCTTTTTTCATCTCAATTTTTGCGCTTAACAATTCTTCATCGGTTTCGGCATTTGCAATTCTCGGGTCTTGCCAGTAGTGCTGGTTGACGGCGTTTGTAATTGCTCTAATCGGGCACCTTCCCTGAACCCAATCCCACATTTTATTGGCAACAAGCCCATGAAGCTGTGAAACGGCGTTAGCTATTCTGCTCATACGAAGCGCAGCAACAGTTAAAGAGAAGTTTTCTCCGCCCAATTCAACCGCTTTTTCTCTTGAACATCCGGCAAAGAAACCTGATTCAAGAAGGGTATCAACCCAGTGTACTTCGTTACCGGCGGCAACGGGAGTATGGGTGGTGAAAACGGTTTTTCTTTTGACTGCCGCAAGATTGCCTTCGTATTGTCTTAAAAGCTCAAATGCCGCAGGCAAAGCATGTCCTTCGTTCATGTGGATTACATCAAATTTGTAACCGACTTCCTGTAAAATTCTGACACCGCCAACCCCTAAAACAGTTTCCTGAGCGACACGAATTCTTTCATTGCCGTCATATAGCTTATGGGTAATTTTTCTTGCCCATTCAGAATTTCCTTCAATATCAGTTGTTAAAAGATAAACAGGACATGTCCCAAACAGTTCGGGTTCAACCCTGAAGGCTTTAACCGTAACATCTTCGCCAAAAACTTTAACTTTGGTTTCAACGTTGATATCGGTTAAAAAGTCGTAGTGTTTTTTAATGTAGGCAACTTCAACTTCGCCGTTTTCATTAATTCTTTGATCGTAATAACCGTATGACCAGAGGATTGTAACCCCGACCATAGGCATTTGTAAATATCCGGCCGATTGCATGTGAGAACCCGCCAAAAAGCCGAGCCCGCCGGAATACGTTGCAAGCGATTGATCCATTGCAATTTCCATTGAAAAATATGCTACATTCGGTAATGCCATATCAAATTCCTTATTTAATGTAAGTCCACAGTAAAGATAATAACACAAAAAAATTTATTGATAAACACTTTTAGCTAATACTTTCGTATTAATTATCCCATTTTTTATTATATTATAAAAAAAATTATACCTGCCATTTGTTAATATTTTGTAATAATTTAAGTCAAAAATAATGCTATTCTACATTAACAGGCTCTTTGTTAATTGCTTTGATTGCTTCTCTTGCGCAAAGCATAAGTCCTTCGTCAATTCCCTCAATTAAACTAAGCTGTCTTAACAGGTCAATTGTTCTTTTAAAAGCTCTCACAACATCACCCTCGGAAAATTCGGTATCCGAAAATATTTTATTCCATGAATTAATTGAGTCGTTATCAGGGTTTAAATTTTCCGCAACCCATTTTTCAATAATGTATGAAAAATGAGAATGAAGGTTCATTGTATTTTCAAGATTGAAATCTCTCTCAAGAAGAAAAATTTTTCTTCTTATATCTTTAATTTTTCCTAAGGCTTTTCTGACGTTAGAGCTTGGCGGACGGACAACAAACCCTTCTTTATTTCTTATTTCTTCACATGTTAGCGCACAGACTGCCGAAGCCAGCTCGACAGAATTTAATCCGCTTAAAATGCCGCTTTTTATAATTTCTGATATATAAAGTTCGTTTTCGCACCTTAAACACATTGTAATTTTTCCGGATTCTGTCGGATAATCGTCTTTAAGGTTTCCCGTTATTTCAAGAATTTTTTTATGGGCTAAAAATTTTTGCCAGTATACGTCTTTTTGAAATTCAATCTCTTTTCTTAGGTTTTGCGCTTTTTTTTCATAACGGGCTATTAAATCAAGCTCTTTTTTGTGTTTTTTATAAACTTTGCAGTTGTTACATCCGAAAGATTCAAATTTCTTTAAAAGCTCTTTCGTCTTAAGCCCAAACTGCTCGACTTCCTCTTGGTTTTTTCCGTTTTTATTCTGTTTTTTTAGGGTTTTAAAAATGTTTCTGTATTCAACGTATGTATTTTTACATTTAATAAACTCTCTCATATCATCGGCGCTAAGCCCGTTATGACATTTAAATTTTTTCATCTCTTCCATGTTATCCTGATATCTTTCAAGCTCTTTTATAAGGGGGGAAAGCCTCTCAGTTGAAGAAAAATATCCGAAAGTTTTTAATATAAGCTCTTTAGCTTCGTCAAGGGAAAATCTCTGTAATAAATTTAAAACCATTGAATAACATGGCGCAAATTTGCTCTCTAATGGGTTAGCTTTGCTGGTTGCAAGATTATATACTTCCTCCGGAGTTTGAAAAGGAGTGCCTATAATTACAGCATACCCGATTTCATCCATTCCGCGCCTTCCCGCACGTCCCGACATCTGTAAAAACTCGTTTGCTGTTAAAAGCCTGTGCCCGTCATCGGTTCTTTTGGAAACAGAGCTTATAATTGTTGTTCTTGCGGGCATATTTATCCCTGCGGCAAGCGTTTCGGTTGCAAAAACAACCTTAATTAACCCCTGTTGAAAAAGCCTTTCTATAAGGTTTTTTAACCCCGGGAGCAGCCCCGCATGATGAGGGGCAACCCCTTTCTTAATCAAATCAAGAAGCGGATTGCCGTAAAGATACAAGTTTTCTTTCAGATATTCATCTATGACGGATTCTGTTTTTTTAGATTCCTCTTCGTTTAAAAGTTCTGCTTTTGCGCAAGATAGAGCATTTTCATCGCATTTTCTTCTTGAAAACGTAAAATATATGGCAGGAAGCATATTTCTTTCGTCTAAAACCCTTATTATATCCAACATCGGGTTTTTGACACGCATTTTATCGTTAAAATATTTATACCTTGATTCAGGTTTAATTTTTGTGTTTAAACCCCCGTTCGGCGTGGTTAAAGGCAAAAGCGTATTTGGTTTTGACGAGTCGTAATAATAAAACTTTAAAGGAACCGGACGAAAATCTGTGTAAACATGTTTTGTTTCCGAATGAACCGTGTTTATCCACTCCGTTAACTGTTTTGAATTTTGAACGGTAGCAGACAGTGCTATTATTTGAATATTAGCGGGACAATATATTATGCTCTCTTCCCAAACCGTTCCCCTGCTCTCATCATTCATATAATGAACTTCATCCAATACGACATATTTAACATTTTTTAAATTGTCGGTAACCGGCCCGAATGTTGTGCCGTAAAGCATATTTCTAAAAACTTCCGTTGTCATAACAACGATTTGTGCGCCCCTGTTTATTGAGGTATCTCCCGTTAGAAGCCCTGTTTTGTCCGAACCGTATTTTTTTGAAAAATCGTAATATTTTTGATTGGAAAGCGCTTTTAAGGGAGTTGTGTAAAAAATTCTTTCATCATTCTCCAGCGCCGATTGTATGGCAGCTTCCGCTATACAGGTTTTCCCCGCACCCGTAGGCGCACAGACAACAACTGATTTTCCGTTTTTAATATGATGAATCGCTTCCTGCTGGAAATCATCCAGCTTAAAATCAAATCCTAGCATAAGAATAATTCTACCATAAGGAACTCTAAAAAGCCAAAACGGTTAACCTTTATTCAATAATCTCCATTATATCTTCCAAGGTTTTTTTAGGAGATCTTTTTATGGTTAAGTCTTTGTCAGGTTTCCCGAAAGATAAAATTGAAACGATTTTTTGATTTTCATTCAGTTTCAAAATTTCTCTGATTCCCTCCTGCCCTAAAACGGGGGCAACCATCCAGCAGGAACCAAGCCCGAGAGCGTATCCCGAAAGAAGCATATTTTCAATTGCTCCCCCCATGCTCAAAAGATAACTGTCGGGGCGCATTAATTTAATTTCTTTTTCGCTAAGTCCGGCTTTTTCAAGATAACCTTCCATAAAAGCGGGTGCATTTTCCTCAACGCAAACTATAACAAGCGGCGCATTTTTGAAAAATACGGAATGCCCTTTGTACCTTTCAACTTTTTCTTGTTCTTCTTTGTTGAGCCCTGATAAAATTTTATCGTAAGTATCAAGCACACTTTGTGCCATCTTATTTTTAACATCATTGTTTAAAACAGCAATAAATTTCCAATTTTGCGCATTAATTGCGCTCGGGGCTAACCTTGCCGAATTAATTATTCTTTTTATATCCTCTGTTGCGGGAGGACAATTTTCAAACTTTCTGATAGTCTTTCTGTTATCAATCGCTTCAAAAATATCCATAATTAAATTCCTTGTAGTAAAATAGTGAACATGAAAAATATTTATTTATTGATTTTATCCTTTTTAATTGTTTTTGTAAACTGCGCAAAAATATCTGCGGAGCAAAATTTTCAATACAGAGTTTATTCTCCGGAAACTTACCAATCTAAACCGAACAAATTTGGCGCGGGAGGAAAAATTTTATTTATTATGGATTTCTCCAATTCCATGAATGAAGAGCTTGGGGGAAGAAAAAAGATAAATATCGCAATTGATACTATGACCTCCATTCTTCCTCAAATTGACCCTTCCGTTAAAACGGGCTTAAGGGTGTACGGACACAAGGCGGGGCTTACTTACCTGCAAGGATGTATGGCGTCAAAACTTGCGGTTCCTTTGGCTTCTGATAATGCGCGAAATATTTTAACGGCAATTTATAAAACAAGCGCAACCGGATGGACGCCTATTACTTATTCTCTTAAACAAGCCGTTAACAGCGATTTTGCGGGTGTTGAAGGCAAAAAGCATATTATTTTACTGACAGACGGGGGAGAAAATTGTGACGAAAGCCCCTGTACGTACGCTATAGAGCTTATGAAAATAAGAGAGGACATTTCAATAGATGTCATTGCGTTTGATTTATATGACTCTGACGCCTTATCGCAACTTGAATGTACCGCTCTTGTAACAAGGGGGAAATTTTATTCGGCGCAAAACGCAAACGATTTAACAAACAGCCTTTTTGAAAGCCTTGGAATAGATAAAAATGTGCATGGGACCATAAGAATGCAAGATTAAATGGAAGATAACAAAGATACAAATAAATTTCAATATCTAAACCCTAATTTTTGGGCAATAGTTCTTCTTGTTGTTATAATCGGGCTTTTTTATAAAGACACAATAAATAAAACTATGCAAATATCCCCGATTCAAATTGAAGAAAACAAATATCAAGCTTCAAAACACACTGCGGAACCTTTATTACAAACCTCAAACAAAAATGATTTGCAAAAAAGCCCCGATATGACAGCTGCGCAATCTGTTGAACCCGCAGACGGTTATCAAAACGAGGATAATATTGTTGTTTTTAACCCTTCTTCTTTGAAATATCACAAAAGTTATTGCGAATGGGCAAAAAAATGTAAAAGGTGCATAAGGATTCCCGTTTCAAACGCAATCGAACAGGGAGGCAAACCCTGCAGAGTATGCGGAAAAGAGAAAAACTGACCTTTAAGCGTTTTTTTGCTGATTTTTTAAGAAAACATAGCGGATGATAGATATCTCTCGCCGGTATCCGGAAGAAGAGCAACTATTGTTTTGCCATTGTTTTCTTCTCTTTTTGCAAGCTCAATTGCGGCATAAAGGCATGCGCCAGATGAAATCCCGATTAAAAGACCTTCCTTTTTAGCGGCCAACCTCCCTTTTTCAAAAGCGTCCTCGTTTTTAACGGGAATAATTTCATCGTAAATATCCGTATTTAAAGTTTCGGGCACAAACCCTGCCCCAATCCCTTGAATTTTATGGGAACCCGATACCCCCTTTGACAAAACTGGCGAATCGAAAGGTTCAACCGCAACAACTTTTATTTCTCTATTTTTGGATTTTAAATACTCTCCAACGCCAGATATTGTTCCTCCCGTGCCAACGCCTGCGACAAAAACATCGACTGTGCCTTCGGTGTCTTCCCAAATTTCAACCCCGGTCGTTTTTTTGTGAATAAGAGGGTTCATAGGGTTTTTAAATTGTCCGGGGATAAAACTGTTTTCTGTTGACTTTGCAAGCTCGTTTGCTTTTTCAATCGCCCCCTTCATTCCTTTTGCGCCTTCCGTCAAAACAATTTCGGCACCATATGCGCTCATTATTTTTCTTCTTTCAATGCTCATGGTATCCGGCATGGTGAAAATAACCTTATAGCCCTTGCTTGCCGCAACAGACGCCAGCCCAACCCCCGTATTTCCGCTCGTTGGTTCAATTATAACGGAATTTTTATTCAAAAGCCCTTTTTCTTCAGCGTCCTCTATCATAGCAAGCGCAATCCTGTCTTTAACAGAACCTGCAGGGTTAAAATATTCAAGTTTCCCCAAAATTTTTGCACCCAAATTGTATTCTTTTTGAATATTTTTAAGTTCAAGCAGGGGAGTCCTGCCAATTAATTCGGTTATATTACCATATACTTTCATAAATTTTTCTCCTTATTAAAAAAATTATATATCATATTATAAGGTTGCGCAAGCTGATAAAATATAATATCATAAAATAAAAAGGAGATTTATCCATGGGGCAAAAATATTACGTAAGCAATGCATCTGAATATGAAGCGGTTCACACGGTGCACAGGGAAGATTGTTATTATATGCCCGCCGATAAAGATATAAAATATATCGGAGTATTCGAAAGCACAAAACAGGCAACGGGTTATATTCAACGGTCTTATCAAAATGTTGTCGGATGTTACTTTTGCTGCAAAGAAACCTTCTCAAAAAAATGAGCAAATCATAAGAGATTGAAATTTCGCCTCTTGAAATTTCTTAATCGCTCACTCCTCGGATTCCGCTCCA
>CAYUWO010000056.1:0-9909 GCA_964448535.1 uncultured Gammaproteobacteria bacterium
AAATAAAGATGTTACAACCGTTTCAAAAGTTTCTTGGGAAGTTTCTTCCGATTTGACAAACAAGGAACAGAAAAATTTCCTTCAGGTAACAGGAAAAAGCATAAGGTTAAACCTTCAAAATGACCTTTTGCTTTCAAATGAAGCTGCCGTAAATAACAGAGTTAAATTTGACATAAAGTTTTTAAGGGACGGTTCACTTGATGAAATTACCATAAATGAAAGCTCCGGAACCGGAGCGGTTGACGAAATCGTTAAACAAAGCATTGAGAATACCCTTCAATATATGCACCCGCCCAAAGGTTCATTTGTCGGAAACAAAGGAGCTTTAACGCTTGTGGTTGATTTTTAACTTTTAAATAAATTATTTTGAATAACGAGTTTTTTCAACTTCGGATAATTTTCAAGCGAATTATTTTTTACAAACTCAAAGGCATCGTTTCTTGCCGTTTCAAGAATCTTAATATCTTTTGTAAAATCAAAAAGAGAAAACTCGTTAAGTCCGGATTGTCTTGTGCCCATAAATTCTCCGGGGCCTCTAATTTCTAAGTCTTTTTGCGCAACTATAAAACCGTTATTTGTTTGTTCCAATACGGAAAGTTTTTCTTTTGTCGCCTTCCCCGCTTTTCCGGTTATTAAAAAACAATAGGATTGCACTGAATTTCTTCCGACTCTTCCCCTCAGTTGATGTATTTGAGAAAGCCCGAATCTTTCCGCATTTTCAATTATCATAACTGTTGCATTGGGCACATCCACTCCGACTTCAACAACCGTTGTGCAAACAAGAATATCGTATATTTTATTTTTAAAATCCGCCATAACTTTGTCTTTTTCTTCGGGTTTAAGCTTTCCGTGCAAAAGCCCGATTTTATACCCGCTAAAATACCCTTCGCTTAATTTTTTGGCTTCTTCGGTGGCATTTTTTGCGCTTATTGTTTCAGATTCATCAATAAGAGGGTAAACTATATATGCCTGATACCCTAAAGCAACATGCTCTTTAATTTTGTTATATGCCGCATTTCTGCCCATGGCATTGCTTAAAGTTGTTTTAACGGGGAGCCTTCCTTTCGGCATTTCATCTATTGTAGTAACATCAAGGTCGCCATGAAGGGTCAGAGCAAGGGTTCTTGGAATGGGGGTTGCCGTCATTGTAAGCGTTTGCGGGTTTTTTCCTTTGGAGAAAAGACGCATTCTCTGATTTACGCCGAATCTATGCTGTTCATCAATGACAATCACCCCTAAATTATTAAATTCCACTTCGTTTTGTATTAAAGCATGGGTACCTATGGCAATATCCATTTGCCCGTTTTTTAAATCGGACAACATTTGGCGTCTTGTTTTGGCGGTGTTTTTGCCTAAAAAAAGCCCTGTGCTAATATTCATCGGCAAAAGCCAATGAATAAAATTTTTATAATGCTGTGCGGCAAGAATTTCCGTCGGCGCCATAATTGCTCCCTGATATCCGTTTTCAATTGCCAAAAGTAAAACCATGCAGGCAACGACTGTTTTTCCGCTTCCGACATCTCCTTGAAGAAGCCTTTGCATGGGATGAGGAGATTTTATATCGGCAAGTATTTCTTCAAAGGCTTTTTTTTGTGAATTGGTAAGTTCAAAAGGGAGAGATTCCACAAATTTTGCAACAAGTCCGTTTTCTTTAACGTTCAATTTTACGGAATTTAACTTTTTGGTTTCTTTCCTTATAAGAGCAAGGTTTAATTGCATTATAAAAAGTTCTTCGTAAACAAGCCTTTCTCTTGCGCTCAAAAGCTCCTCTTTTGTTTTTGGAAAATGAATTTTATTAATTGCCTCTCTGTAGCTTATAAGCTTCCGTTTTTTTATTATTTCATCCGGAAGATTATCTTGAAAAAAAGCGTCAAATTGATTTAATACATTTTTAATGGCTCTAATTAAAATTTTTGAATTTAAATTTTCGCAGAGAGAATAAACAGGGATTATTTTTCCGTTTTCAAATGTATCGTCAATATTTTCTTCAAATTTTCCGTCTAAAATCTGAATTTCGGGCTTATCAAGAGTTAAAGCCCTTGAGTATCTGTCAAATTTAACGGTTCCTATAATAATAGCTCCCAAGCCTACAGGGAATTTTTCCCTGTATATTTGAAGCATTTTTTTACTTTTTATTTTATAAAAAAAGTTTAGTTTTATTTTTCCGCTTCCGTCAGAAATCGTAACCGTTTGAATATACAGCCCCTTTTTTGTTTGATAAAGCGACATGTTTATAATTGTTCCCATAACGGTAACGTTTGCTCCCAATGCTAAATCTTTTATTCTTGTTTTCCCTTCATAATCAACATACCTTTTGGGATAATATTCAATCAAATCTTGTATTGTTCTTATGCCAATTTTTTTAAACTGTTCTCCGATAACAGGCCCGACCCCTTTCACAAAACAAACCTCAGTTTCATTCAAGGGGTCGTCTTTTTCTTTTAATATCTCAATTTGTAGATTTTGTTTCAATATTTTTTTTGTTTTTTCTTCTTTTATTTTTTTATATTTATCAAAAGTTTCCGATAGAATTTTATTGGAAACCATTCTTGAATAAAGCCCGTCAAATTTATATCGCTCAAATGAAAGATACAAAGGCTCAAGGTTAAGCCTCTCTTCTTTGGGTAAAAGCTTTCTGAACTCTTCAAGATTTTTTAAAATAAATTCGGAATATGTAGATTTATTGCCTTCGGTATCTATAAAATGTTTTTTTGTTTCAATTTCAAGAGCTTTTTTGATTTGAATGTATATTTCATCAAATTTATCTTTACACATCAAAAATCCTCAAAACTTCATATATGTTTATTTTCTTGGACTTTCCTCTTATTGAAACTTCTCTTATTTTTATAACGTCTACATATTTTTGTACTTTTAAGTATGTTTCTTCGCTTATTAAAAAGTTTGTTCTATAAACTTTATTATAATTTTCGATTCTGCTTGCCGTGTTGACCGTATCCCCTATAACGGTATATTCAAGCCTTGTTTCGGTTCCTATGTTTCCTATAAAGACTTCCCCCGTTGAAATTCCTATCCCGATTTCAATCCTCGGTTTTCCTTCAAGAATCCACTTGTCTTGAAGTGCCCTTACTTTTTTAAGCATTTTGTCCGCACATCGAACGGCGTCAATAGGATGATTTTCGTTTTTAATCGGTTCGCCGAATATCGCAAGCACGGCATCACCCATAAATTTATTTAAAATGCCTTTATGCTGTTCTATAATGGGGACAAGCGCAGAGAAATATTCATTTAATATTTTTGTAACTTCAACGGCGGAGAGTTTTTCGGATATGCCTGTAAAACCTCTTATATCGGCAAAAAGAACCGTAACTTCCGCCCTTTTGCCCCCGAGTTTTATGCTGTCGATATTTTCAACAACATTTTGCATAACGTCCTTTGAAATATATTTACTCATTGCAGATTGAATTTTTTCTTTTTTCTTTCCTTCAATTAAATACCTTAAAGAATATCCGAACCCGATTGCGATGAGCATAAAAACCTCAGGCATTATAAGCCCGACTGCTACACGGTTGTCGTACATAAAAAAGGTAAAAATAAAATATAAAAGCATGGCGGACGAAATACATAAAAGCGCCGTAGAAACAGGGAGGACAAAGACGAACGCTGAAGCCGCAAGAAACATGAAAAGAACGACAAAAAAATCATATAGTATGCTTGATTTTGTAATAAAGTTGTTATCAAGCATATTATTTAAATTAGTCGCCTGAATATCCACTCCGGCGAATGTGTTTGAAACAGGAGTTCTTTTAAGGTCATAGAGAGCTTGCGCCTGCGCACTTGCGCCGACAAAAACCGCCTTATTTTTAAAGAGTTCGGGACGCAGAATGGGTTTTTGACCCTTTCTTATTTGTTCGACCGATTTTATAACATCAGACGCCGAAACCGTTTTATGAGAATATATGCCGTCCGGAGTTTTATAGAAAGATATATAGCTGTAAACTACTCCCGAATCGTTTTTAACGGGAATTTTAAGCTTATAATGTTCGTTTTCCCCTTTTATATATTCATCGCTTAAAACAAAATCTTTTATCCCCGTATATTTTGAATATGCAAGAAGCCCCAAAGAAGGATAAAGTTTCCCTTTATAATCCACAAGCTGATCAATTCTTCTTATGTACCCGTCCGAATCTTGATAGGTATTAACCGAGCCTAAATATTTAATATTTTTATAATAATTGTAAAGAAACGGAGTAAAGCTTTTATATAAGCTATGAGATTTATTTTTTTCGCTTCTAAAATCTGTTATTTTAATATCGGATTTTAAGGGAAGAAGCCTGTCATAATTTTCTTTGATTGATAAATTGTCAAATTCCTTATCAATAAAGCCAATTCCTGCTATTAATTTGTTATATTTTTTTATATTGTCAAAAAAACGTTTATCTGCCTTCGGATTTTCTAAATCGGGAGCCATTATAACCGCATCGTAGGCAACAACTTTTGCCTGCGTATAATATTCGAAATAATCAAAAACATCTAACATCCTATCCCTTCTCCAAGGCCACCTTCCAAGCTCGTTCAAAGATTTATTATCTATAACAACAAGAACAATGTCGTCCGAGGGGATATTATCGGCGGATGTATATTTCACCATAAAATTATAAGATTTATTCTGAAATATTGCATCCCCGATTGAATAAGAAAGAAAAAACAATACAACAGCGGTAATTATGATTAATAGTAAAGATTTTTTTCCGGAAATTTCCATACGTTTTATTTTACTTTATAACAAAATTTTTGCCAAATATTTTAGTATAAAATTTGTCCTTAAATAAAATTTATACTACAATTAAATTATGTCAAACAAAAGTTATTTAAATTAGGAGTGTTTTTCAAGAAATGAACAATCTGTTAAAAAAAATTTATCTCTTTTTTGCAATTGCAGGGCTTTTTTACTGTACAACTTCGTTTAATCCTGTTCTTGCGCAAACCCCTCAATCAATTTATGAAAGAGCTTGGACTCTGATTAACACAAAATACGTTGATCAAACAAACAACAATCAGGATTGGAACAGGTGGCGCCATAAATATGATAATGTCATGGAAACAAATGAAGATGCTTACGTTGCAATTGAAACAATGATTTCAAGCTTAGATGACGTTTACACAAGATTTTTAAGCCCGAAAGAATATAACGAGGAAACAGCCTCTATTCAAGGTAAATTGTCAGGTATAGGGGTTCAAATCGGAGTCAGGGACGGCAAACTCTTAATCATTGCTCCTATTGAGGACACCCCCGGAGAACGCGCCGGTCTAAAAGCGGAAGATGAAATTTTAGAAATTGACGGCAAATCCACAAAAGGTATAACCGTCGATGCGGCAGCGGATAAAATCAGGGGAAATGAAGGCACAAAAGTTACCCTTCTTATTAAAAGAGGAAAAGAGCCCGCCAAATCATACACAATCACAAGGGCAAATATTGAATTAAAATCCGTTTCGGTTAAATTACCCGAAAAAGTTACCCTCGCTCCAAACATAGGATATATAAGGCTAAGCTCTTTTATAAGCAGAAACGCCACCAGCGAATTTAAAGACGCGCTTAACAAAAACAAAGATAAAGACGCGCTTATAATAGATTTAAGGTCGAACCCCGGAGGTCTTTTAACAAACGCTCTTTATATCGCAGATTTTCTTCTTGATTCCAAAGTAATAGTATCAACCGTAGACAGGGACGGGTATAAAGAAACTCAAAAAGCCACCGAAACGATTTTAACCGATAAGCCCATTGCTGTTTTAATTAACGGGGGGTCGGCTTCCGCAAGCGAAATTTTATCAGGCGCCCTAAAAGACAATAAACGGGCAATTATAATAGGCAAAAAGTCTTTCGGAAAGGGACTTGTTCAAGAAATTAACAAAATGCCCGATGGGGCGGCTATGCATATAACAATTCAAAAATATCTGACCCCGAACGGAACAGATATTAATAAAAAAGGAATTGAGCCGGATATTTCGGTAGATTTTACCTTAGAGGACGCAAAAAACGAACGTGACCCGCAAATTACAAAAGCAAACGAGGTCTTACTCGAACAAATCGCAAAAATAAGCAAAAAATAACAGCAAAGCCCTTCTTAAGCGAAGGGCTTAATTTTGAAAATTTTTTAGGTGTAAAGCTTTATGTTAAGCTCTTTTTATCACATTTTTTCATTATCGCCCAAAGCCACAACAAAGGTTATGCCAATAAAAAGACGAGAGCGGATTTATATTTAAAAAGATTTTAGGTTTGATGTTTTAGAATCCATTTCTTTAATTCCATATTTTGAAAATTCAACCTTATAGACAATGTTGCCGCCTAAATTGTTTGATTCTTTAACAAACCCTATTCCGTAGGTCGAATGAAACACTCTTGCGCCTATTCTGAAACCGGATTGTTTTGAAACGGAATTTGAACTTATTGCCTTTTTTTTGCAAGTGTTAATTAAATCGGCAACATTAGCTTTAGACTCCGGTTGTTTGTTGTCCGATACGTTTTGTTTTTCCAAAGTTAAAGCGGGTTGTTTTGCTGTCGGTTCTTCTTTAATTGCAAGGTTTTCAACCGTGGGCTTTTTCCTTACAACGGTTGTTTTCTTTTTCAAGGTGCTTAGCGTTTTTACTTCTTTTAAGCTGTCCGCAAAATTATTCGGATTGTTCGCTTTTTTTATAAAAATTGATTCAACCGATTTTGAAATTGATGTCGGGCGTGAAATATCCGCATTATTAAAATGTGATTGCCCAATGGTATATAAATCTTTTTTTTGTTTTTTGGCATATACAGCCCCTCTGAAACTCGATTTATCCTCTCTATCGAGTTTATGCCCTCCCCAACCCGTGTTATAAGAAGAATAGGAGGAAATGTCTTCCTCAAGAAGATTTGATGGGATTTCATCTATGAATCTGCTTCTTTGAAAAAATTTTATCTCTCCCCAAACCCTTCTTTTTTGAGCATGGCATAAATACAGTTCTTCTTTAGCCCTAGTTATTCCGACATACATAAGCCTTCTTTCTTCTTCAAGTTCCGTCTTGCTCTCGTACGCCGTGGCTTTTGACCCCGGAAAAAGCCCCTCTTCAAGCCCTACCAGAAAAACAATCGGAAATTCAAGCCCTTTTGCCGCATGGAGAGTCATTAAAGTAACTGATTTTTCATCGTCCTTCATTTCATCCACATCGGACACAAGAGCGGCTTGAGATAAAAAATTTCCTAAAACTCCCAAGTTTTCTTCTTCGTCAATTTCAAGCTCATCAGCTTCAAACTCTTTGATTACGTTAACAAGCTCTTGAAGGTTTTCAAGCCTCGATTGGTTTTCCGTTGTATCTTCCTCTTTTAATTCTTTAATATAACCTGTTTCTTCCAATAATAAAGTTACAAACTCCGATAATTCAAGCGTTTTTTGTTTTTCAACCAAAGAGTTTATAAGGTTGGCAAAATTTAATAAAATGCCGGTGTGTCTTGATGAAAATTCGGGGTAAGCGTTGATATTTTCAATAACATCAAACGCTGATATCTCCTCTTTGTCCGCTATTTCAAAAATTTTTTTCAATGTTGCGGCGCCTATGCCTCTTTTGGGAGCGTTTATAATTCTCCTTAAGCTTTGCATATCATGTTTATTGTAAATTAATTTAAGATAAGAGAGAATGTCTTTAATTTCTTTTCTTTCATAAAACCTAAGCCCCCCGACTATTTTATATGGGATTGAATCTGTCATAAGGGCTTCTTCAAGAACCCTTGACTGAGCGTTTGTGCGGTATAAAACCGCTATATCCTGATAATTAACATTTGATTTGTTTAATTCTTTTATTTTTTTAGAAACATAATTTCCCTCGTCAAAATCGGATTCGGCTTCGTAAAGAGAAATTTTATCCCCTTCTCCTTTTGTTGAGTAAAGATTTTTTTCAAGCCGTTCTTCGTTATTTTTAATAACCTCATTTGCCGCATTAAGAATATTCCCCGTTGAGCGGTAATTTTGTTCAAGTTTAATTAATTTCGTGTTTTTGTAATCTTTTTGAAAATTTAAAATAATTCTGTAATCCGCCCCCCTCCAACTGTATATTGATTGGTCGACATCCCCGACAGCACACAGTGAACAATCTTTTTCCAAAGATTTATCATAATCAAACAACAGCTTTAAAAATTCATACTGAGTTTTATTTGTATCTTGAAATTCATCCGCAAGAATATGCTTGAACCTTTTCGAATAAGAGTTTTTAACCTCAGTATTTTGGTTCATAAGGTTAACCGTCAGCATAAGCATATCATCAAAATCAAGAGCGTTGTTTAAAGAAAGCTGTTTTTCATATTCATAATAAATCTCTGATATTTTCTCCGTTTTATAATCTCTTGCGGATGTTGCAAATGCATGAGCGTCCTGCATTTTATTTTTGGCGTTTGAAATTATTGCCCTTATGAGTTTGGGCTCATATAATTTTTCATCAAGATTCATTTTTTTAACGGCGTTTTTAATGATTGTTTTTGTGTCAACATCATCGTATATAATAAAATTGTTGTTCCAGTGTCTGCCGTCTTTTGTTTTGTATGAATCGAGGTGTTGTCTTAATATTTTTCCGGATATTGAATGGAAAGTTCCGACCCACATTTTTTTAACCACAGGTTCTCCAAGATATAAAGAAAGCCTCTGTTTCATTTCTTTGCTTGCTTTATTCGTAAAAGTTACCGCCATAATTTCATAAGGGCTTGCCCCTTTATCGACGAGGTTAGCTATCCTTGAGGTTAAAACTTTTGTTTTCCCCGAGCCGGCACCCGCCAAAACAAGAATCGGACCCGATTCTTCATTAACCGCAGCGCTTTGTCTTTCATTCAACCCCTTTAAAAAGCTTGTCGTCATGTCTTTCAAACGATTTTCCCCCATAAATAAAAATAAAAATTGAAAAATATAAAAAATATGGTATTATTATAATACAAAAATTTAGCGAGAAAAATTAAATGACAGAAAACTCAAAAGAAAATCAGCCCTCAATTATGGTTCCTCTTGATGATTTGGACAAAGTGTCCGATGATGATATTGATAAGGTTGATACCCTTGTACAAGAGCTTGCAACAATCAGGCAGTCTGCAAAAAAGATTGCCATAATAGGTTCAAGAAACCTCGCAATTACTCATCAGCAAATTATTGAAACTCTTACAACTTCTCTTGTTACACAAGGAAACACAATTATAACCTCCGGCGGTTCATCAGGCACAAACGCCGCCGCAATAAGAGGGGCAATGAAGGCAAACCCGCAAAATTTAAA
This sequence comes from uncultured Gammaproteobacteria bacterium, assembly GCA_964448535.1. Taxonomy (GTDB): domain Bacteria; phylum Cyanobacteriota; class Vampirovibrionia; order Gastranaerophilales; family Gastranaerophilaceae; genus Galligastranaerophilus_A. The sequence continues at coordinate 9,238 of CAYUWO010000056.1, forward strand.
AGTTATTCTTCCGCAAACAATAGGGCAGCAACCGTCTGATGTGCAAGATCAACTAATAGGGGTTCCAAACATTATTGAACATCCGGACAGAGCTATGATGACTCTGACTGATGCTTCAAGAATCTGCAATCGTGAAATTATAACCGAATGTCAGCAGTTAATCTGTTTCTTGTCGCATACTTCAGGAACTTTACATCAGGCGGTTGAGTTTGCAGAAGATTCTCATAAAGTTGTTACGGTGTTTTATTTAGATTAAGTTAAGCAGGGAAGTTGGTTTTAAGTGTTGGAATATGAAAATGTAAGCTTTGCGGATAAGTTACCCGAAGATGATAACATCAATGAAAAAGATTTTAACGAGCTTATAAAGCTAAAAAATTCAATTGATAACAAATTAAAAGCTCTTTCAAAAGATTTTGAAGAATAATATTTTTAAAAAAATTAATGGCATATTTGACATTTTTATGCTAATATTTCTCTGTAAAAATCAAAAGGAGAATTTTGAATGTCTGAAAACACTTTGGTTTCTGACGATTTGGGTGAAATAGTACAAATAATAGGTCCTGTTATTGACGTTGAATTTAAAAACGGGGATTTACCCGAAATATATGATGCTTTGGAAATTCAAAACGAAAACGGGGAAGTTACCGTAGCGGAAGTACAGCAGCTGCTTGG
>CAYUWO010000057.1:0-9885 GCA_964448535.1 uncultured Gammaproteobacteria bacterium
CGAATAAGCAGATATGTCCTTGTTGTAAGGGTTTTAGAAAATTACGACTTTAAATTGTGTATCTTAATATCCGATTTACTATTTTATTTTTTTGTGCTATTATTACATGACATGGTTTAATACCACATTTTGTATAAAATGTGGTGTTGTTAATTTGTGTATAGCACATTAGTTTTTTAGCCCGGCAAGGTTTTTAGGGTATATAAGATGAAGTTTTTATCATCGGTATAGCCCTGTTTTAGTGTGTAAAAATCAAAGTGCCCATGGATAGCAAAAACTTCTATTTACCGGCATGGCAAATTCCCATGGTTTGGATGCAATTTAAGTTAAATGGAAAAATAACATATAAATTGAATTTAATAACAAAAAGTTAAGACATACCCTAAAAATCCTTTTGACATTTTCGCAAGAGAGCTGTCTTGTATTAAAAAACTCCCCAGGTTGGACTCGAACCAACAACCCTTCGGTTAACAGCCGAATGCTCTGCCATTGAGCTACTGAGGATTAATAAGTTTATTATAGCAATAAAAATTTTTTTGACAAGTATATAATTGAATTAATAAATATAATACAAAAGATTTTTTGGCAAAAAACCGCTAAACTCATATTTCGGGCATTCATATTTTAAAAACTATTATAAATGGTATGGCTTGGGGGTTTTAAAGAAACAAAAAAAATGATATACTAAAAAAGTCTTTATAGAAGGAGAAAATAATGAGTAAAAAAACAAGTTCTATTGCCTTTGCAATAGGAATTCTTGCGGGTGTTACGGGGGGCGTTCTTGCCGGCGTGCTTTTTGCGCCTAAATCCGGCAAAGAATCCAGAGAAGATATCAAAAACGCTTTTAAAGTTATGGCTGCAAAATGCCATCCCGAAATTCTAAAAGCAAAAGATCAGGCAATTGAAATCATAAAAAATACAAAGTATAAAATAGAGGGCGAATGTAAAAAAATTGTTGACAACATTAAAGCTCAAAAGCTTGCAAATGCCAAAAAAATTGAAACCGAAATGTATGGGATTTAGCGGGAGAAAACTATGGACACAATTGAAATATATCTTTTGGTTTTAATTAGCGTAAGTATTGTCTGTATCATTCTTTTAACAGCATTTCTGTGCAAATTTTTACTTTCGGCAAATAAACTTGTTAATGGTCTTAACAAGGCATGCGATACAATAAACGGAGAACTTAAACCTGTTGTTGAAGGGCTGAAAGAAACTTTGTCCGGAGTAAATTCCATAATAAAGGCCGCCGATAACAGGGTAAAAGTTATAAATTGTGCCCTAAACGGGATTTTAGGCGCAACCGGCGTTCTCGGCGGAAAGCTCAAAAGTGTTGCCTCGGGGCTTGTTGAAGGCTTTAAGGCAGGTATCAACATACTTAGAAAATAGAAAAATAGAAAGGGATCTTAATTATGTCAGCAGGAAAATTTATTGCAGGTTTTATCGTAGGCGGCGCAATCGGCGCTGTAATCGGAGTTTTGCTCGCTCCTCAATCCGGAGCGGAAACCCGTGAAGCTATCGGAAAATCAACCAAAGAAGCTTATGAAAAAGCTCAAGGGGTTGTAAAAGATTTGCAAAATAAAGCCGATGATGTGGTTTCCGAAATGCAGAAAAAGGGAGAAGAAATTATTTCAAAAATTCAAGATTTGATTTCTAAAAAGGAAAACCCCGAAAATCAAGCTTAAAAAGAATAAAAAAGAAGAACGGGTTAAAGAAATTTCTTTAACCCGTTTTATTTATTAGTATCTGTTTATTTAGAAACTTTATCCAAAATAACTTTGAAAGCATCGCTGTCATTTGCTGCAAGCTCTGCAAGCATTTTTCTGTTTATGACTATATTAGCCTTTTTGAGAAGGTTCATAAATCTGGAATAAGAAAGCCCGTATTCTCTAACTGCGGCATTAATTCTGACAATCCAGAGGCTTCTCATTTGGCGTTTAACAACGCGTCTGTCCCTGTATTCATATTTAAGAGCCTTCATAACAGCTTGGTTGGCAACTTTAAATATTCTTGAACGTGCGCCGATGAACCCTTTAGCCAATTTTAAAATTTTTTTATGTCTTTTTCTTGAAACATTTCCGCGTTTAACTCTCATAATTCACCCTCCTATCTTGAATACTTCATATACGGTAACTCTTTTGAAATTAGGTCGATGTTCCTGCTTGAAACTTCAACCATCCCCGTAATTCTGTTTTTCCTTGCGGGGGATTTGTGAGCAAGAAGGTGTCCTTTACCCGCCTGATGTCTTTTAATTTTTCCCGTGGCAGTAACTTTATAGCGTTTTGCCGCAGATCTGTGCGTTTTCATTTTAGGCATTTTATTCTCCTTTTTCTTATGCTCTTGCGGTATACCCAAAACCGCTTCAAGCCCTTATTAATAAGTTTATTCTACCAAAAGGACAAAAAAAATCAATAGTATTGAAATATTTTTAAATAGAATTTATAATTAACGAAAAGGTTAAAAAAATGAATGAAGAAAATAAAACAATTAAAGATTATCAAATTATAATTTTTGGTATAATTATCGCTCTTGGAAGCATTTTATCAACATACATTTTCACAAAAGGGGTAATTAAATATCAGAAGCTGCAAAATCAAACGATAACGGTAACAGGCTCCGCAAGCCAAAATGTTAAATCTGATTTTGCCGTATTAAATCTCTCCTATAGGGCACAGGCGCCCGTTTTAAAAGACGGTTACGCAAGAATGAATGTTTCAAGGGAAAAAATTAAAAAATTCCTGATTGAACAGGGGATACCCGAAAAAGACATTGAATTCGGACAAATTTCAAATTACGAAGTTAATAAAAGAATAGGCGGCTCCTATTCAAACGAGGTTGATTTTTACAAGCTTGATTCCGATGTAAAAGTTTCTTCTTCAAACATAGACTTAATAACGGAAATTTCTAAAAAAATTGATGTCCTTGTCAACGATGATGTTCAAATAAACTATTCTAACGTTCAATATTTTGTTTCAAAACTTGACGATATTAAAATAAAAATGGTCGGAGAAGCTACTAAAAACGCAAAAGAGAGAGCCGAATCAATGGTTAAATCCACTAACGACAAAATCGGAAGTTTAAATTCTGCAAAAATGGGCGTATTCCAAATTGTTCCGGTTAATTCAACCGAGGTTTCCGACATGGGAATAAACGACACAAATTCTGTGGAAAAAAAGGTAGTTGCTGTTGTTAACGCAACTTTTACCGTAAAATAAAATTGGCTTTTCGTTAATATTATCCGGCTCCATGTAAACTAAACATGCGCCTTATTTAATGACAACAAATAAAAAGTCGGGGCAAAGTCCGGCTTTTAAAGGTTATGGCTGCTTTTTAGCGGATGAAGCCCCATAAAAAGCGAAAATCAGTTAATGCAAGAATAAATATTATCCCGCAATAAATTCTAAATATCTCTCTAAAACCTTAAAGCCCGATTTCAGTTCATACAGTCTGACTGATGAAACATTTGCATAGATAAACTTTAATTCCTTTACTCTTATATTAAAAATTTCATCGGAAAGGCGAATAAAGCTCCAATCAGTTGAGTTTGCCCAACCGATAATTTTCATAAGCTCATAATACATAGTTTCATCGTCTGTTTCCTCTAAAGGAAGCATGGAATATTCTTCCAGCCTTTTATATTCAAGATTTGTAACTTTAGGCTGAACAATAGTATAAGAAAAAATTTTTTTAATCGTAATATAGTTATTTGCAACAGACTTTTGAGAAACGGGAACCTTTGCACGCAAAAAAAGCCCCGCTATGCTTATTTCATCAAGATAGCTGCAATTAAAAGCTTTTGTTTCGGAGTTTTTTGTTTTTGAGGACATATTTTCTCCATTGGCACATATATTTTTATATTAAATAAAGAACAGCAAAAAATAAAGTGTTTTTAAAAAAATTTTACACCGAAGTTTGTTAAAGGTATAATTAAAACATAAATTTAATTTGGAGAAAAACCATGGAAAGAACATTCGCCGCCCTAAAGCCGGACGCCGTTAAAAGGGGTTTGATAGGTAAGATTATTGAAAGAATTGAACAAAAAGGGTATAAAATTATCGCCCTAAAAATGGTAAATGTTTCGGGCGAGCTTGCGGCAAAACACTATGAAGAACATTTCGGAAAACCCTTTTATAACAGATTAATTGAATATATAACATCCGGTCCCGTTATTGCTATGGTTCTGGAAGGGGAAAACGTAATATCCGGCTTCAGGCACATTGTGGGGAAAACCTCTCCGGACGAAGCGGAAGCAGGAACCATCAGAGCCGCTTTTTGCATGACAAAAGAATATAATTCAATCCATGCTTCAGACTGCCCCGTCAGCGCCAAGCGTGAAATTGACCTTTGGTTTGGCGAAAATGAAATCTGCGACAACTATAAAACCGCTCTTGAAATTTTAATGGGGATATAAATGTCGTCTTTTAAAGATTTTTTTGATTTTAAAGTTTTAAAAAAAGACTTAAAATCCAATGCACGGGCAGGGGAATTTTTTACTCCGCACGGCATAATAAAAACCCCTGTTTTTATGCCCGTAGGCACAAATTCAGCCGTCAAAATGCTTACCGCTCAACATCTTTTAGATGCAGGTGCGCAAATCATTTTGAATAATTCTTACCACATGTATTTAAGAGCGGGAATTGAGCTTATAAAAAAAGCGGGCGGGCTTCACAGCTGGCAAAATTGGCACAAGCCCATTTTAACCGACTCGGGAGGTTTTCAGGTTTTTTCTCTTTCAAATTTAAGAAAAATAACCAAAGACGGAGTTAAATTTCAAGACCCGAAAAACGGTTCTTATCATTTTATAACTCCGGAAAAATCAATGGAAATTCAAAATGCACTCGGGGCGGACATTATTATGGCATTTGATGAATGTGCTCCATACCCTTGCAATCATGAGCATGCCAAATTGGCTCTTGATAAAACAATTATCTGGCTTGAAAGGTGTTTTACGGCGCACAAAAACCCTAAGCAGGCGCTGTTTCCCATTGTGCAAGGCGCATTTTTTAAAGACTTAAGGATGGAAGCTGTTCAAAGAGTTTCTTCTTTTGAAGCCGCAGGCTATGCTATAGGCGGAGTTTCAGTCGGGGAACCCGTTGAAACCAAAAACGAAATTGTTGAATTAACCGCGCCCCTTCTTCCGTTTAACAAACCAAGATATCTTATGGGGGTGGGCACCCCTGTTGATATTTTAAACGGCATAAAAAGCGGGGTAGATATGTTTGATTGTGTTCTTCCGACAAGAAACGCAAGGCATGGCGCATTTTTCACAAACGAAGGAAATAAAATTATAAAAAACAAAGAGTTTGAAGAAGATTTCACCCCTCTTGATAAAGATTGCACATGTTATGCCTGTACACATCATACAAAAGCCTATATAAGACATCTTTTCAAGGTTCAGGAATCAACTGCGGCAATTCTTTTAAGCATACATAACATAAGCTTTTTAATTGATTTTACAAATAAAATAAGGGCTTCAATTTTAAATAACGAATTTGAAAAATTTTATGACCTCACCGTTTCTAAACTAAAAAAACGGATTTGTTAAAATCCGTAAGTAAGGAATATATATAAAAAAAACAAATCTGGTCATCAAGCTCTTATGGATACTTGCTTTTATTCGCCCTGTGTCAGGTTAACGGAAATTTCGGCAATCATTCTTGCAACTTCGTAGCCTGAGATTATAACCTCAAGAATTAATTGAGAATTTATAAGAACGGTTTCCGTATACTCGGCAGAATCCGTGTCTAAGACCTCAAACTCTATAAAGTCTTCGCCCACATATTTAATGCGCCCAAACTGCGCATCGGTTGCCCACCTTAAAAAGACAACAGCTTTTTCTAATCCTTTTAGCTTTTGTATCATTCTCATATTATACATGATATTATTTTTTTTATGAAAGTCAATTTTTTATCCGAATATAAGAAAAGAAGCGGAAATTTAAACATGGAAAATGATTTATCCATGCTAAATTATGCAATAAAAAACGGCAAAGATGAGTTATATGTAAGGTTTTACGGGTGGGAGCCCGCATGCGTGTCTTTCGGACGAAATCAAAAAATGTTTGATATAAATGTAAAGATTGATGTCGTAAAACGCCCGACCGGAGGAAGAGCACTTTTACATAAAGATGAAATAACTTATTGTGTTGCGGGGAAAATACCGGAAGGGCAAGGGGTTTTAGCTACATACGAGATGATATCGGATGTTTTAATTAAAGGGTTTAAAACACTCGGAGTCGAGCTTGAATATGGCGGCAAAAGAGGGTTAAACATGAACTATTGCATGAATATAAGCACGGGCGCCGATATTTGTTACAAGGGGAAAAAACTTATAGGTTCCGCACAATATAGAAAGCAGGGATATTTTTTGCAGCATGGGTCAATTTTAAAATCAGCGGATTTTGAACTTATAAAACGCATTTTTAAAGAGCCCGTTTTAGAAGATAAAATCATCACACTTAATGAAATTTTACCCAAAATAAAAGATACAGAAGTCATTGAAGCCATAAAACGGGCTTTTATAAATGCGTTTTGAAAAAGCGGGGCAAAAGCTTAAGTTTTTTAATATATAAAAAATATGTTTTATAATTTAAACGGGTAATCATCTTTAAATTTAAAGCCGTCCAGCTGAAGAAGCGCCGAACATGTATGACCATAGGTGGCGCACTTTTCTATACATTCTTCACGGGATCTTTTACAATCACTTATAGCGTAGGTGCAAACTCTTTCTTTATCAGAAAAACATATACTTCCTTTATGTGCCTTATCACAAATAAAAAAGCTAAATCTGTCTTTGCCGAATTGATTCGGCTTTTTATCCCCGTTCACATCAGCAAAAAAGTTCATGCAGCCTCCTTGAGTTATCATAATATCCACGCCGTCTAAACTTTTAACCAAAATGCCTCCCCTGTGTTCCAAACCGCTTTCATCAAACCATGACTCAGGCTCTGTTTCTATTTTTAAAGTATTAAGATATTTTGCAAGATATTCGTTATAATAACTTAATACACCTTGACGCTGTTTTGAGATTGAATCTTTTAATTCATCTTCCTCAAAATCGTCGGGTTTTTTGCCCATTAACAGATTTTCCCCCATTGTCCAATCTTCAGAGGGTCCGTTTTCAACTTCCGACAGCATAATTGCATTTGTCATACTTGAATAAAACTTTTTTAGCGCGGTTTGAACTTCCGTTTTTTTGTAATGGTGTAATAAGGTGGGAATTGTTACAGCCGCAATTACTCCTATTACTAAAAGCGTAATTAAAACTTCGGCAAGAGTGAATGCTTTTGTTTTAGACATATTTTTCTCCTTTTTATTGAGTTAAACACCGTACCAATATTAGTATTGCACATTTTTTCCCGACTGTCAATCGTGTATTTATCCTTAAAATAGAGTAACAATAATACTTATGAACAAAAATATTAAGAAAAAATTCGGGCGGAATTTGCGGAAAATAAGGAAACAAAAAGGTGTAACTCAAGAGGAGATGTCTTTGTGTCTGGGGCTTGATAATTCTTATATAGGGAAGGTGGAAAACGGGAATTTAAATATTACTATTGACAAAATGATTTTAATAGCAGATTATTTTAAGATAAATCTGGCGGAACTATTTAAATAATATGGACACTAAATTTATTTACGAAGCTTTATATAATATGCTGATTCTTGCAAACACAAGGCTTGATTCTTCGGTTTACAGCGCTCTTTTTGCGAGTGATTTTAAAGATAAAAATAAAATATTAAATAACGCATACCTTGCATATAAAAACTCCCGCCCGCTCTGTCAGGACACGGGGCAAGTCGTTGTCTTTTTAAAAGTCGGGCAGGAAATTAAACTTGAAGGAGAATTTATAAACGATATCATAAATAAAGCGGTTAAGGACTGCTACAAAGATAATTTTTACAGAAAATCCGTTGTTAAAGACGCCCTGTTTGACCGTACGAACACCGAAACAAACACTCCATGCGTTATCCATACGACATTTCAAAAAGGAGATGAAATTTCTCTTTTATGCGCAATAAAAGGGGGCGGCGCCGAGAACATGACAAAATTAAAAATGATGAACCCGACAAGCACCGAAGAAGAAGTTTTTGATTTTGTTAAAGAAACCGTGCTTGAAGCAAAAGATAACGCCTGCCCGCCCGTTAGTGTCGGAATCGGAGTCGGAGGAACAGCCGAAGTTGCATGCTTGCTTGCAAAATATGCCCTCTTTAAAGGAAAAAAGATAGATTTATCTTTAGAAAATGTTATTGAAACAAAAATCTTAACTGCCCCTTCGCATATAGCATGTATGAGCGTTTGCGTAAATCTTAACTGCCACAGTTCAAGACACTTTGAATGCGTTATAAAAAACGGCGAAGTCAGATATGATTTTAACGATTATACTCCCGAAAAAATTACGGATAAAAAAGAGGGGCTCGAAATATCAACCAAAGATAAAGAAGCTTTTAAAAAATTAAAAAAGAACGATAAAATTTTATTAACGGGCAAAATTTATACCGCACGGGATATGGCTCATAAAAAGCTTGTTGAATTAATTAACCGCAAGAAAAATCTGCCCTTCGATTTAGAGGGCTCAATTATATTTTATGCGGGTCCCTGCCCTAAAAACGATTCTGAAATTATAGGTCCGATTGGCCCTACCACCTCAAAACGAATGGACAAATTCGCCCCCATTTTATACGAAAACGGCGTGTTTGCAACTATAGGAAAGGGAGAACGCACAATATCCGGCGGCAACAGACTTTATCTTAAAGCAACGGGCGGGGTCGCCTGTTTATATCAAAATTGTGTAAAATCCGCCCGCATTGCAGCTTTTAGCGAACTTGGCACAGAGGCTGTTTATGAACTTGAAGTTGATAAAATGCCCCTTGTCGTTGATTTTATATAAGTATTGACAACAGTCCATGTTCAAATTATATTAATGAAATGTGAAAGGCAGTTCGCGTCTAAATGCAAAATTATTTGCTGCGAACCCTCAAAATGAAAGGACAAATTATGTACGCAATTGTTGAAACAGGCGGAAAACAGTACAGACTTGAAGAAGGGAAATACACCGACATCGAACTTTTAGATGTTAATGCCGGCGAAAAAGTTACTTTTGAAAAAGTTGTTATGCTTGTTAACGGCAAAAAATCCAAAGTGGGCGCCCCTTATGTTGAAGGCGCAACAATAGAGGGAACAATCGTTAAACATGATAAAGCCAAAAAAATTATTGTCTTTAAACAGCGCCCCAAAAAAGGATACAGAAAAAAACAAGGGCACAGACAGCAGTTTACAAGAGTTATGATAAATAAAATCAACGCTAAGGCTAAAAAAGCTGCGGATGATACAAACGAAACGGGAGAAGAATAATGGCACATAAAAAGGGACTTGGCTCAACCAAAAACGGAAGAGATTCCGAAAGTAAGCGTCTTGGCGTTAAAAAATTCGGCGGCGAAGAAGTTCTTGCCGGTAATATCCTTGTAAGACAAAGAGGAACTAAATTCTTCCCCGGAAACAACGTCGGAATGGGCTCTGACGACACTTTATTTGCTCTTATTGACGGGGTTGTTAAATTTGAACCCCACAGAAGAACAAGAAAACAGATAAGCGTTTACGCAAAATAAATTATTGCAATTTTACAATTTTAATATTATTATTAAAACATTGGGGGCGTAGCTCAGATTGGTTAGAGCGCATGCCTGTCACGCATGAGGTCGCGGGTTCGATCCCCGTCGTCCCCGATTTATGTTTTTTATTAAGTTTAATAATTTTTCTGCCTATACTAACTGCAAAGCGAGTTTGGCTAAATTTCATTTGTTTTCAAATGCACTTGCAAAACAAATTGCTTTAATCTCGGGATAATGGCAAAATTATGAAATAATCTATAACATATATACAAGA
>CAYUWO010000058.1:0-9874 GCA_964448535.1 uncultured Gammaproteobacteria bacterium
CTCCTGGGCGAAGATCTGGGCCACCTTCTCAATGGTGGCGTCGTTGATCAGGTGCCCCCCCCGCAAACATCGGCGAAGTTTACATTTCGAACGTCGCCGAGTTGAATTGTATCGGGATAATTATGCATTGTAACTTTTATCGCATCGGGTTTAATTTCGCATGCGTAATATTCGGCAACGGGAATATTTGCCCGTTCGAGGGCGATTCTTCCGCAACTTATGCCGTCAAATAATGAAACTACTTTTAATCCCTTTTTCACTATTTTAAACCTCGCTTGAATCCTTAATTTTTTGACCGTGTAAAGCTATGCTCAAAACGTCCTTTTTAAAATCCTTGCCGTTGGAAGCTCCCGCACCGAGGTACATTTTTCTTATATTTGATTGTTTCCATTCAACTTCAACGATTCCGAGTTGAAACGGAATGTTTGAAATTGTAAACCAAGCATGCGAAATCAAAATAAATTCACCGAAATCCATATTATTTCCCGAATTTAAAATATAAGGGAAGAACGGTTTTTTACTCAATTCTTCGAGTTTGTTTTTTACATCTTTTAATTCGACTTGTAAGTCCCGATTCTGTTGAACCGTTTCTTTGTGATTACATAAAGATAATTTAATCGCTTTCAAGCGTTCAATAATCTCTTCGTCTTCCAAATACTCCGGCGAACGACCGTCGTCGGGGTGTGAAATTAAATCATACATCGCACGAGCGACTTCCGTTGTAACGATTGTTTGTGAAAATTTTTCCATTTTTCCTCCTATTTCTTCTTATTGTCTTTTTTTATAGCTTTTCTTTTACTTTTGACTTCTTTCCCTTCAATGCAACGAAAATCGGCTTTCGGAATAAAAAACTGCGTTCCGTAGCCTTTGAAATGTAAAAACCGCCCGTTTTTAACGGCTTTAAACTTTGTAATCGAATAAATAAATCGTTGTTGATGTCGAACTTTTCTCTCTATCGTGTGAATCTGAATTATGTCGTTGTCTTTTAAATATTTAAAAAGTTCGTATTGAACCCCAAAACACTCACACATATTTCGTTTAGAATCGGCGTGAAATTCGTGTATCTCTGTATTTACATTTGTTTTTCTTAAAACAAGCCGATTTTTATCTATTTCGTGAATTAAAACTCCGATGCATTGTTTTGGAGCGAATTTTGGCGAAGTGAAATATCCGCCCTCTTGGATTATTTTTTCATAATAAATATGAACGCAAGTCCCGACCGAATTGGATTCATAACTTAAACGAAATTCGTTATATTTAATACTCGAAATAAGTTTTGCGATTTGAAGCGAAATCGGATAATAACACGCAACCCCATTTTGAATTACATCGGGGTTAAAATCGATATTACTGTATAAATCAAGCATCATCCCGTCGAGTTCCTTTTGAACCTCTTTGTTTAATTCTTCCTCGTTTAACATTTGTCCTCCAATCTTTTGTTTTTATGAGTAAAATTGATAATTTTTGAATTTTGAACAAGCCTTGAAACAATAGCCTCGCCGAAATAATTTTTATCCAATTCTTCAAGGTTGCTATTTGCCGAAACAATCGTCGGAAGTTCTCGCTCGCTTCGGTAATTGATAACCGCATAAAAAATCTCCCGAACGTAATCACTCGGTTTTATTTTGTCGATGTCATCCAAAAATAAAAAATTGGGGGTTTTATATTCATTTATAACGCTTTGAGCCGTTTTGTTTGTATCTGATGAAAACGTTGCATGAATTTTGTGTATAAAATCAACCGTGTTAACGTATTTACAATAAAAAAGATACTCATAAGCCAACGATTCACACAAAATCGACATTAACATCGTTTTTCCCGTTCCGTATTTGCCGAGAAAAATTAAATTCATGCCGGAAATATAATTTTTAACCGCATTTTTATTGTATTCAACAACTGTATTAAAGCCTTTTTGCTCCGAATCGGATTCGATAATATATGAATCGAAATCCATTCCTTCAAATTTTTTCGGGATTGAATAAAGCGAAACAAAACGATTTCGAACATCTCTTAAATCGCAAGAGCAAACTTCATAGTTCAGCAAATCGACAATTTTATCAAATCCTTTTTTGTAAAATCTGTTTTTTTGAGCCGATTTTCTACAATCGCAATATTCACCCGCAATACTACGTTCGTCTGCAGGCTTTAATTGTTTTCCACAATAAATACATTTATTGTTTTCAACCCTCTTCCCCAAATATTCAAAAATTTGTTTTTTATATGTTTCGATTATCTTTTCCAAAACTCCAACCTCTTATTTTTTAGCCGTAACACTTTGAATATTTATCGTTAATTGATTCTTCGTTTTGATTTATAATGCCGTTCGGAAAAATCCTTTTGAAAACCCAATTCGTTCGATTCAAAACGGCATAATCTGATTTATATTTTTTTCCGTTCGCTTCTTTGTAATTTGATAAAATCGCAACGGCTTCGTTAAATTTGTTTTCGGTTATATAAATTTCTTTTAATTTTTTATTTTCTTTTTCTGTAAGAAAAACATTTTGAAATTCACCGAAAGAAATTTTTCTTTTTTTGGTTTCTGTATTTTTTTTATTTATTTGATTTTTAGTATTTATTTCTTCGGGATTATCCGTTACGGTTGAACCGTTACGGCATAACTGCATCGGATTTACCGTTACGGAAAACCCGTTATGGTTAAAATCGTCGCACCGTGTCGGAAAATCCGTTACGGTTGAAATATTGTTATAACAAGGGTTGTCGCTCGGGTTTTCATAAAATGTATAAAATCGAGCGAATGTTCCTTTTATTCGACTTTTTTCAATATTTAAAAAACCGAATCTTTCCAATTCATTTAAAGCCGCCGTTACACTATCCCGACCATCGTTAGATAAAGTAACAAGTCCCGCTATTGTATAATCCCAACTTTCGGGAAGTGATAAACATAAAACGAGCAAGCCTTTTGCTTTTAAAGACATTTCTTTTTTTCTTAAACAAATATTGCTTATTGCCGTATAATTATCATTTTTAACGACCCGACATTGTTTCCCGTTGCTTTCTCTCATTCTTATCATTCTTAAAGACCTCATTTTTTCAAGAATTACATTTTTGAATTCTTTGTTTGTAACATTTTTCAATAAACTTTCGACCGTAAACCTTTTCGTAAATATCAACAACAAGGTTTGACAAGTTTAATGCCTCTTGGCAGATTGCCGAGTGGTTCAAATAAACAAAATCGGGAAAATCAACGGCTTCGGAATTACGACGTTGTTTTAAAATTTCTTTCAAATAAAAGTCGTAACATTCGTTTTTCAAAAACTTAATCTTTTTTTGATAACTTTGTTCTTGTGAAATTTTGTAATTTCCCAAGCTCTTTTTAAATTGCCAAAGCACCGATTTTGTTTTCGTTCTTCTTTGCGGCATGCTTTTGCGGAAAGTTAACACGTTTTGCATTTTTATTCTCCTTTTGTTCTTTTGCGGCTTCTGCCAAAAATAAAGCGAATCGCCCCCATAATAAATTTCGCTCCTCCTCGGAGTATTCAATATCATCAAATTTAATAATCAAGTCGATATTTTTAGCCAATTTGACATTCCTCAAAATCGTCAAAATTAAGGTTTAACAAGTAGCAAATTGCTAAAAATTCTTCAATTTTTAAATTTCTTTTTCCATTCATACATTGAGAAAATTTTTGTTGTTCGATTCCCAATTTTTCGCAGATGAACTTATATTGAAGTCCACGTTCTTTGACAATATCCTTAATTCTTTGTGTAACTTTTTGTTCTATTGACATATTTTCCCTTTTTTCTATCTCAAATAATTTGAGATTTTATCAAATAATTTTATACAACAAAAACAAATCTATTATGCTTTTTAAAAATTGTCAAGTAATTTTTTAAATTAAATTTAGGAAAACTTGATTTAATTTGAGGAAAGCATTATTATAAAGCAGTAAGGAGGTCGTTTTATGAGAAAAGAAAAAAATGGATATCCTTCGGAAACAATAAGTCATAATATCCCCGAAGAAATTTTAATAAATTTACCCAAAAAACTTAAAAAAATGCGTAGCGTTTCGGGAATGACAACAAATGAAGTCGGAGTCGCATTGGGAATAACTCCATCGTCTGTTACAAATTGGGAGAATGGAAACTCACGCCCTCATCTTGAAACTTTGTTTAAATTAAGAGATATATATCAAGTAAAAGACTTGAACGAATTTTTTGAAATTGAATTTCCTCCCGATTTAAAAACTCTTTCCAAATCCGAACAAGAGTTAATCGACTTATGGCGTTCATCAAATGATAATGTAAAAAAATCAGTAAAACTTTTGTTAAAAGAATGTAACAAAGCAAATAAAAAATAAAAGGGATTTATAAAATGACTTTTAAAGATAAAGTTAGTAAGATTTTAAATAATTATATTTTTGAAAAATTTATAATAATACTAATTCTGCTTAATCTTTTAGTTTTTGTATTGGATTCTTTACAAGGTTTTCATAGACAATTTAACGAGTTTATTAAAAATTTTGAATTTATTTCTATTATAATTTTCACTATTGAATATTTTTTAAGATTATTTGTATTAAAAAATCTTAAAGATGTATTCAAGCCGATTATGTTAATTGATTTTTTTGCTATTGCACCGTACTATTTAGCGTTCTGCTCAATAAACACGGTGTTTTTAAGAATAGTACGTTTGTCGAGATTATTTAGAATAGTAAAAATTGGCAGATATTCTCAAGCAATGAGCAACATTATAAATGCTTTTAAATCAAAAAAAGAAGAGTTAATTATAACTTGTTCAATTTTTTGTATTGGAGTTTTACTTGTGTCAATCTTAATGTATTTAGCTGAATACGATTCACAACCCGAAATTTTTTCATCAATACCTAAATGTTTTTATTTTGCAATTATAACTTTTACATCGGTTGGTTATGGTGACATTATACCAATTACATTATTCGGGAAAATCGTTTGCAGTATAACTGCTATTTTGGGAATAGGTATTCACGGGCTTTTTATTGGTGTGGTTGGGTCTGCTTTTGTACACGCATTCAATATTAAAACGGACAAGGGGGAATAATGGGATTATTTTTTAAAAAAAGCATAAATCTTGGAGGAGGTTTAAAATTAAATTTATCGAAATCGGGAATCGGTTTTTCTTTTGGGGTTAAAGGTTTTAGAATTAGTAAAAATTCAAAAGGAATTTATTTGAATGCCGGAAGAAATGGCGTATATATGCGTAAAAAATTAGATAAAAAAATAAAAAACGATGTAATTGAAGAAATTTCAGAAGAACCAAAACAGACTGCTTATATTTATCAAACCCCCGAACAAGAAAAATTTTCAAATATTTTTATTTTAATAGGTTTAAGCACAATCATTATTTTTATTTGTTTGATTTTGTTTAATCATCCGTTAAAGGGAGTTTTAACACTTATTATTGGATTTATTTCGATTATTATTCATGTTTGTAAAAATCCTAAACAATTCAAAGAATTTATAAAACAAGGTCAAGAAATCAATAATTTACAAGCAAGAAATTTAAAAGTTGAAATTAAAAGTCAAACATGCGACCCGAATAGCAGCGAAGCAATTAAAAAAAGAAATGAAAGCAAGTACAAAGGATATAAGTACAGTTACGAAAATTATAAAAATAAGGAATAAAAATGACTATTAACAACGCCGTATTATATACAAGAGTTTCATCTGACGAACAAAAAAAGACGGGTTATTCGCTCGATTACCAAGAAAAACAAGGGCGAGATTATGCTCAAAAAAATAATTTAACGATTGTTAAATTATTCACGGAATCGTTTACGGCAAAAAAACCCGGTCGCCCGATGTTCAATGAGATGTTAAATTATGTCAAAAAACATAAAATCAGACATTTAATTTTCTTGAAATCCGACCGAGCTTCAAGAAACGGCGTTGACTCTTCGGCTTTGGTTTATATGGCTGAAAGAGAAATTTATAATATTCATTTAATACAAGACGGTTTGTGTTTAAATCGAAATTCACGTCCGACCGATTTTTTAATTTTTGAAATGAACAACGTTATGGCGAATTTTTATCCTCGAAATTTATCGGTTGAAGTTACAACAAAACTTCTTGAAAAAGCCGAACAAGGTTATTACCCCGAACGCTCGCCCATTGGATATGAAAGAAAACCAAAATTAAAAAGAGCATATTTGCAAATAAACCCCGAAAAAGCTCCTTTTATCAAACGAATTTTTGAATTATACTCAACAGGCGAATATTCTTATTCGTCATTAGCCGCAAAAATGCGAGAAGAAGGGTTTATGATTTCCGATAAAGTAAAATGCGGAAAATCAAACATTGAGGATATTTTAAACAATCCGATATATATGGGCGATTTTGTTTTTAAGGGAAAACGATATTACAACGCAAAACACGAGCCGATTATATCCCGAGAATTATATGCTATTTGTCAAAACATAATTCAAGCAAGAATCAAAGGAAAAGCCAAAAAGCACGATTTTGCTTTTTCTAATTTATTAAAATGCTCGAAATGCGGTTGTTATATGGTCGGCGAAATAAAAAAGGGGAAATATGTTTATTATCATTGTACGGGCAACAAAGGTGGCAACTGTAAAAAGGGAAGTTATATTCGAGAAGAAAAAATTGAAGAAGCAATTCTCGACGTATTAAATTCAATAAGTTTAAGCGACAACACCCTCGAATTGGCGAAAAAATGTTTTAAAAACGAACTTGAAAATCAAAATTTATACAACGAGGAACGGCTTAATTCCATTGATTCCGAAATCAAAAAATTAAAAGAACGCTCCGATAAACTTTTTAATTTGTATTTAGACAATAAAATTAGCGAGGATTTATATACAAAAAAAGCCGCCGAAATTGAATCAAACCTTGATGATTTAATTTTGTCCCGGTCGGCTTTAACAAAAACAGGTTTTGAACTCTTAAAATATTCCGAAAATCTGTTCGAACTCTTCAAAATGACCGCTGCCATTTACTTTCGGCTTTCGAACTCGAAAAAGCGTGAACTTTTAAAAATGTTATGTTCGAACTTTTTATATGATGGCTCAAATGTAATAATAACAATAAAAAAGGCGTTTCAACCTTTAGTTAAAATCGCCGAATTAGAAAACTTGGGCGTTGAGGGATTCGAACCCCCGACCCTCTCCTTGTAAGGGAGACGCTCTACCAGCTGAGCTAAACGCCCTTGTTATTTAATTGTTGACTATGGCTTTCCTTGAGGGAAACTTACTTGTTTAAAAGCAAACAATGTAAGCGCATAAGCGGCTTAAAGGTTTTATAAGCGTAAGGCTTAAGATTACAAAGCGCAAAACATTGTATAAAGCCTTCCATAATTCCTATCTTACATAATCAATTTTTGTTGTCAAGTTTATTGAAATTATTTTTTATGCTAGAATTGATTTAACATGGATAAAACAAAAATTTTAAACAATCTGGAAAAATTAAAAGAGCCGAAAATTCTTGTCATAGGCGACTTTGGAATAGACGAAATGATTTTTGGTCAAACAGAGAGAATTTCAAGAGAAGCGCCCGTTTTAATTTTGTTGCATAATGAAACAAAAATTATTTTGGGAACGGCTTCTAACGCCGCAAACAACATATCATCGTTAAATGAAGGAAAGGTCGGGGCAATAGGCGTTTTTGGAGATGATTACTACGGCGGAGTTTTAATAAATGCGCTGAATAGCGCAAACATTAATACCAATTTTATGGTTAAAGACCCTGATAGAAAAACAACAACAAAAACAAGAATCTCGGGCTCCTGTTCTCAAAGCGTTACTCAACAAATTGTGAGAATAGACAGGCAGACAACTTCGCCTTTATCTGCCGGAACCGAAAAAAAAGTAATTGAAAATATAAAGCGTGCGATTCCCTTGTATGACGGGGTTATTCTATCTGATTATCATCTGGGATGTTTAACGCCGAATGTAATCAGCACAGCAATTCAGACCGCAAAAGAATATGGAAAAATAATAGTTGCTGATATTCAAAAAGAAATGGATAAATATAAAGGCGTTACGGCAATTACGCCGAATCAGCCCGATACGGAGAAATTTATTTCCCGTTTTATTAAAAACGATGAAACCTTAGAAAAAGCCGGAAGGGAACTCATTGAAAATCTTAATCTTGAATATCTTTTGTTAACCCGAGGGGAAAACGGAATGGCCGTGTTTGATAAAAACGGTTTTGCGAAAATTCCCGCATTCAACAAAAAAGAGGTTTTTGATGTAACAGGCGCGGGGGATACTGTTGTTGCGGCTTTTACTCTTGCCTTATGTGCGGGTTTCAGCCCAAAAGAAGCCGCAGTTATTGGAAACACCGCCGCAAGCATCGTTATAAGATATTTCGGATGTCATACAACAACGCCGGATGCGATTAAATTTGAACTTTCCAATATTAAGGAGATTTAAACCATGAATTTTTTAAAAAAATTAAGACCTTTTGATGTAATTATAATCGTTCTTGTCATTTTCTCTCTTGTTGTTTTCGGTGTAACCCGTGCGGGTAAAAGGGCGACATCCTCCAAACAAATTGAGGCGGAAGCAAAAGTCGATATTGAAGTATATTTCAGAGGGGTTGTCGTAACAAGCAAAAATTCTCCTTTTCAAAAAGGTGATGAAACTTTTATCAGCATAAGGAATGTACCCTATACAAAGCTAAAAATTAAAAACACAAGTTATGAAAGAAAAAAAATAATGCTTCCTTCAAACACTTCATCAAAATTTCAAGTGGTTGACGATGTTACATCCCCTTTCAACTATGATTTTCTTGTAACCCTTGAAGATAATGCAAAAATTACAAAAGATGGTGCGGTCGTTGGCGGAAACAAAATTAAAATCGGGCTCCCCGTTACATTAGAAGGGGTTGACTATAAATTAAACGGAATTGTTTCAAACATAACTCTTTCAAAAGAGGCGGCGGGGGACACGGTCAACAAGGATATCGAAAATGAAGTAAATAAAAATCAGGATGTACACTAATGTTTGTAAATAAAACCCTTGAATGGTTCCAAAATTCACGTTTGGGAAACTTTTTATCAGACAGTCTGATTTTTGAAAATATAGATAATATATCTTTTGCGCTCCTTATTTTGACGATAGTTTCAACTTCTTTTATGTCAACGGGAAAAATCGGGGCGTTTGCCTGCTTGTTTGCTTTGTCGTGTTTTTACAAAGTGCTTGTTAAAAAGGGAGAAAGCGCTGAATTATCTTTTTTAAATAAAATTTTAATTCTTTATCTTTTGTTTGTAATAATTTCCTTAATGGGCGCAAGTTATTTTATATTAAGCCTTAAGGGCATAATTAAAACATTTATCTATATCTCGTTTTATTTTGGCGCAGTTTACTTTTTTTCATCAAACAAAAATAAAATATTTCCCGCCGTTTTGACCATTGCTCTTGTAACATCGGCAGAATCGGTTATCGGAATTATGCAAAATTTATCTCATATTGATGCAATAGCCACATGGCAAGACACCTCAAATATAGACCCTTCCAAAATAATTTCCAGAGCATACGGAACTCTTCAGCCGTATAATCCGAATCTTCTTGCGGGATACCTTCTTACGGGCTTGTCCTCGGTTTTGGCGTTTTTCGGGTTTTGCCTTTACAGAAAAAATAAAATCGGGGCGGGAATTTTTGCGGGTTTATTTTTAACTGTCTGTTATGCGATTTTCTCAACAGGCTCAAGAGGGGCATACCTCGGGCTTTTTGGCTTTATGGGGGTTATTTTTCTTTATGTTTTATATTTTATTAAAAAATTTGGCGGGTTTTCAAAAATAAAATCAAAGTATAAAATTTTATTAGGGCTTATTCCAATTTTTTGCGCCGGAGCGTTATGTCTTTCAAATTCGTTTTTAAGCAGAATTATTTCTATTTTCTCATTTAGGGGAGATTCC
>CAYUWO010000059.1:0-9633 GCA_964448535.1 uncultured Gammaproteobacteria bacterium
CCCGTTTTGACAGTAAAAAGGTTGACAGTAAAAATTCTTTTTGCTATATTCCTTAATGAAGGAGGTGAAAAGTATGCCTGAAGTACGCGTTAGAGAAAATGAAAACATTGAAAGCGCTCTTAGACGTTTTAAGAAAAAAATCCAAAAAGCGGGTATTTTATCTGAAATTAAACGCAGAGAAAGATACGAAAAGCCTTCCGTTAAAAGAAAAAGAAAATCAGAAGCGGCAAGAAAAAGACGCGTTTAGTATAAATTCAAGGGGGTTCAATTTGCCCCCTTTTTAAAATTAAGGAGTTTTTATGGCAAAAGATTGCAGCTTTGACATAGTGTCCGAATTTGATAAACAAGAGCTGGTCAATGCGCTTGACCAAACAAAAAGAGATATCTCAACAAGGTTTGACCTTAAAGATTCAAATTCAAGCGTGGAGCTTGATTCCGATAAATCAATTATTATAACTACTCAAGACAGTATGAAGCTGAAAAATATAATTGATATTCTTCAATCTAAAATGGTTAAAAGAAATTTGAGCATAAAAATTCTTGACCCTCAAACTGTCCAAAGTGCTCTCGGCGGAAATGTCAGGCAGGTTTTCAACCTTAAAAAGGGTCTTAATCAGGAGCTTGCAAAAAAAATTACAGCAGAAATCAAAAATTCAAAACTGAAAGTCCAAGCCTCTATTCAGGGGGAACAGGTTAGAGTAGCAGGAAAAAGCAAAGATGACCTTCAAGAGGTTATTAAGCTCATAAGAAGCAAGGAAGAACAATTCGAAATTCCCTTGCAGTTTGTTAATTACAGGTAAAATGGATATTGATTTAAAAAAAGCAAAGGTGGTTTATAAAAAAACCCTTGACAGTGCGCAATTTTGCGCAAAGAGAATCGCCGATAAATTATCTTGCGGCTATATGGCTTTTGGAGAAGAAATTAAAGACGCATCAGTTTTAATTGTAATAGGCGGGGATGGCACGCTGTTAAAATGTGCAAGGCAAGCAAGCGAAAAAGACATTCCCGTTTTCGGGTTTAACTTGGGAAGGCTCGGGTTCTTAGCGCAGGCGGATTTAAAAGAAGAAGATTCCATTTTGGACAAATTAAGAAACGGAGAATTCCGAATCGAAGAGCGTCTTATGTTAAAAGATTTAAACGGAAACATTGCCTTAAACGATTTTGTTGTAAAAAATATAGAATGTTCCAAAACATCAGACATTGAACTTAAAATTAACGGCAAACAGGTTTGTTCTTATCTTGCGGACGGGCTTATAATATCCACCCCGACGGGCTCCACCGCATATAACCTTTCGGCAGGCGGCGCCGTTATAGCACCTGAAATTGAATGTATAACCATTGTTCCGATATGTGCGCATACTCTTTCTGCCCGCCCTCTTGTGGTTTCTGCTGATGACACCCTTGAGATACATATAAAATCGGCGGATGAATTTCAAATGATATCGGACGGGCAGCCCGTTAAAATAAAGAGTGCAACCTCAATAATTAAAAAACACGATAAAAAAGCAAAGCTCCTTCTTTTGAACAGTAAAAACAAAGGGTTTTATGACGTTTTAAGAACAAAACTTCACTGGGGGGTTGCTGCGGGAGATGATTAAAAGTCTTCTTATTAAAAATTTTATTTTAATTGATGAACTTTTTCTTGAATTTACAGACGGTTTTAACGTTTTGCTCGGCGAAACGGGCGCAGGGAAAAGCATTATCATAAAAGCAATAGATACGGTTCTTGGCGCAAAAACTTCAAAAGATATTTTAAAAGATAGTTCAAAACATGCTCTTATTGAAATTACATTTGAGGACAACGCCTGTGAGCTTACAATTTCAAGAGAAATTTCAAACACGGGAACAAAATGCAGGCTGAACGGGGCGCTTGTAACTTTGGATGAAATTAAAAACAAAAGAGAAAATTTAGTCGATATCCATACCCAGTTTCAAACCTATACTTATATGATGCAAAAATATCATATTGAGTTGCTCGACTCTTATATTACATCTAAAAATAAAAGCTACGGAGAACTTTTAGAAAAACATTCCTTAGAATTTAAAAGGTATATCGAGGTTAAAAAACTTTTAGAACATATCAAAAATGAATCCTCATCAAACAAAGACAGAATTGAATTTTTAAAATTTCAAATTGATGAAATCGAAAAAGCTGATATTAAAGAAAAGGAAGAAGAAGAGCTCAGCCGTGAACTTGAAGTTTTATCTAATGTGCAAGAGTTAAAGGGGCTTTCTTACAGTGCTTTTTGGGCGCTCGGGGGTGAAGAGGGCTCTGTTTTAGAGGTTTTAAGCAAAATCGGGCGGGATATATCAAAAATAAAAGACTTTGACCCTGATATGGAAGAAACGCAAGAGAGTTTTTTTAGCGCACTTGAAATTTTAAAGGATACAAGTTATACGTTAAGAAACTATTCGGATAACCTTCAAGATAACCCTCAAAGGCTTGATGAAATCAGCATAAGGCTTGAATTAATCGAAAAGTTAAAAAGAAAATACGGAAACATATTTGAAACATACGATAAATTGCAAAAAGAGCTTAAAGAGCTTGAAAATAAAAATTTATCCCATGAAGAATTAGAAAAAGAACAGACATTACTTGAAACTTCTCTTGAAAAAAGTTCTTGTGAGATAGATAAAATAAGAAGAGCTTCGTCAAAGGAATTGTCTGATAAAATCGAAAACGAGCTCAAACAGCTTGAATTTGATTGCCCTAAATTTGAAATCAGAGTGGATAGCGCCCCTATGAATTCAAAAGGAAAAAACAGCGTGGAATTTTATATAACAACAAACATCTCAAAGGGCTTATCCCCGCTTGTTAAATCCGCATCGGGCGGCGAAATATCAAGAATAATGCTTGCAATAAAAACCGTATTTTCAAATGTTGATAAATTATCCGCAGTTATCTTTGATGAAATTGACACGGGAATATCGGGAAAAACATCAGTCAGCGTTTCAAGCAAGCTTTTTGAACTTTCAAAACATTTGCAGGTTTTTGCAATCACGCATCAGCCGATTATAGCTTCCAAATCAAAAAGCGCATTTTTGGTTTCTAAAACCCAAAAAAATAATAATACCGAAGTCAAGGCTAAACTTCTTGATTATGACGGGAAAATAAAAGCCATTGCGCAAATGTCCTCGGGGACAGTTGACGAAAAATCGCTCAATTTTGCAAAGGAACTTATCCTTAAAGGACAAACAGGCTAATTGCTAAAAAACTTTAGTGCTTTTTACCTAAAAAGCCGATTACATCTTTAAATAGTTTGGTTAGCTCGGTATTTTTCCAAGTAATTTGTTTTTAACAGCCATGCGGTTATTTAGCTCATTTGGCTCTTGTGTTTAGGTTTAAGGGGCAGAAAGTAACCAAGCCGTTTTGACCCTAAAAAGAGCTAAATTGCACATTTACCTGTCAGCTCAGATAGCGTGATTTATTTTGTGTTTTTAGTTTCTAACCTAAGTACAGCCTATATTTAGGCACATTGTTTAACGGTTCGGATAATATGATAAAGTGAGATAAGGTTATTAAGAAAAGCTAAAAATAAACCTGTTACAATCTCTTTGGCTGAACAGATACTGCTTATCCAAATCGTTTTTATTTAAGTTCCCTATTGCGCCATTTTTTTGGCAGCATATAGCAAAATAAAATCTGCACACCAATTACTCCTATAAAGTACATTTACAAAAATCAGATTTCCCTGCTTGCCTTCAAAGAAGCATAAACTCACAAAGAAAACAGCGGAATTGTCTGTAATTCAAAGCAATATTAAAATAGGATGTATTTATTCTTTAATTACTTACAGTTCAAACTTGCCATTAATAATAAAATTTCGCAAAAGCCCATCAACTTTTATTATTACCCGAGATGTCGCAAGGTCTGTATTTTGGGTATTTTTAAAATATTTTTTTGCGATGGTTGTATTTACCGATTCCATTAATTTATCAAATCTGCCGTATTCATTTATATTATTTTCTTTCACATTTGCTGATATTAAATCTCTCAATTGTTTTTCATCTAATCCGAATGCTTCTGACACTCTGTGTATTTGGTCATTTTCTGCTTTTGCTAAATATTCGGTAACATAATCCCTAAATGTTTTATTTTCTTCTACTTGTATTTCTCCACTTTGAATATCCTGCAAAAATATATCTGCATATTTTTGTTCTTCTTGAGATAAAACTGCAAACGATTTATGCAATTCTTCAAGTACGAGCCTCAATTCTTCATTTGAAACATTTTTTTGCTCTAAATCTTTTATATACTTTTTAAATCTTGAATTCATATATTCATTATCAATCATGCCCGTATCTATCTCGGTTATATAACTGTCAATTTCATAAGGCGGAGTTTCTTCGTCATTCTTTTTATATCCGAACAATTCCTTATAGCGCATTACTAATGTTAAATATGTTGTTTCATTAAACAACATTGTAACTGTTGTGTCTGCTTCATTCTCATGTTCAAACTTATATACATTCTGTTTCCAATTAAATCCCTGAATTTTTGCGGATTCTAAATAATTATTAAATATTTTGAATGTTTTTGCAAATTTATTGCATTCGGATTTTTCTTCGGGATTTTTATTAAAATCGGGATAGCCCGCATTTTTAAACAGAGTTGCTATTTCTTTATATAAATTATTCAACATATTGAGATTGTGTTCTAACTTTTCGACAAACAAACCGAAAGGTTTATTGCCTGAATATAATTTAACGGCATCGTCAATATTTCTTTTCATTGTATGCGGATATCTGTAATATCTTATTGTGCCAAAAGGTTTTTCAACCCCAAAAAGCCTGTTTGTTCTTGAAAATGTTTGGATGATATTTTCATATTTTTGTAATTTATCCATATACAAAGTATTTATCCATTTTGAGTCAAAGCCCGTTAACATTTGGTCAACAACTATAAGCATATCAATTTGCTTTTCGGGCTCTTTTTCAACAGATTTATATACCCCTTTATGGGCAAGCCTTAATGCAATATCTTTTTTGAATTTTGAATGATTTAAAATGTTACAATGCTGTTCATAGCGGATATTATAATCATTTATTATTTCTTGTAATCCCTGTTCTTTAAATATGGCAATTTTTTGCCCTTTATATTCTTTAAAATTACCGTCTTCATTGCTTATATTAGGGTCAAAAAGACATGTTGCTTTCAGTTTGGGCATTTCTTGTTTTATCAATCTGTAATAATCAATAGCTTCGGGAATGCTGCTTGTTGCAAAAATTGCATGGAATTTACTGTTATGGCTTAATACCGACCAGTTATTTTTTATATCTTGAACAACAAGTTTTTGGTGGTTTGTTGTATAGCGATATTGTGTAACAGGTAAATCATCTTCAATCCCTCTTATATAATTTCCTTTTTCATCTTTATATCCTGCCATTTTTACTTGAGATGGGTCCATATATTTATAAAATATTGCCGATTTTTTAGGGTCTGAAACAGCTTCATCTACAGATTTTGCTTTTGCTTTTTCTAAGGCGATAGCTTGTCTTATATCTTTATCTTTAAATGTCGTAACCATGTAAGGGTCAAAACCAAGAACATTTTTATCTCTTATCCCGTCAGCGATACTGTATCTGTGTAATTGGCTCCCAAATATATCTGTTGTTTCGCACATGGATTTTGAATTTTCATCAAAAACGGGAGTTCCCGTAAATCCAAAATACATAGCATTAGGAAATGTCTTTTTAATAACAGACATCATCTCGCCAAATGTTGAGCGATGACATTCATCAACAATGAAAACAATTCTTTTTGATTTCATTTTTTCTAAATCTTTTTCTTTTAGACCTTCTGCATCATTTGTAATATTGCTCATTTTTTGAATTGAAGCAACAATTAAAGTGTGGGCAGGATTATCACTTTTTAGTTTTGAAATAAGTTCGGATGTATTTTTCGTTTCTTGCACGGATTGATTATCAGCAGCAAACCCTTGATAGTCTATTAGAGATTGAGTTCCTAACTCAATTCTGTCAACTAAGAAAACTACTTTATCGGCATCTTGAGATGTCGCTATAAGTTGTGCCGATTTAAAACTTGTCAAAGTTTTGCCGGAACCCGTTGTGTGCCAAATATATCCGCCAAGTTTGTTTTTGCCGTTCCAATCATGTTCTAATGCCACTTTATCCGAAATCGCTCTTGCCGCATAAAATTGATAGCTTCGCATAACCTTTAATATGCCGTCATTATTATCTGCAACGGTGTAAAATCCTATTAATTGATGTGCCATCGGAATAGATAACAGCTTTTCAACAATTTCCGCCCAATCGTTTATCGGTTCGTTGTTAAAATCTGCCCAATGGAAATAAAAGTCTTTATTAAACTTCCCATCCGGCCCCGGATTTGCAAAATAAACCGTTTCATCAGGCTCCATGGCAACGAATATTTGAATAAGCGAAAATATGCCGGTAAAAATTCCTTCATGCGCATATTTTTCAATTTGGTTATATGCCTGACTGACAGACACTCCCGTTTTTTTAAGTTCAATATGTATAAGAGGCATGCCGTTAATTAAAAGCATTAAATCGCCCCTTCTGTCATTTAAAATTTTAGATTTTGTTTTAAACTTCGACTGCTGTACGATTTGATATCTGCTTTGCCCCGCTGTAATTTCTTTTCTGTTATATAAATTAAGGCTGATTTCCTTACCGCACTTTAATTTATCATTTGGATTATCACGGGTTATTGAAATTGTTCCGTTAATAAATTCATTTAACTTTAGCGGCGTTCTTAAAGCAGTAATTTTTTCCATTATTTGCTGCATTTCACTATCCGTCAAAGGATAATTACTAAGACGGCTTACGGTTTTGTTGTTTTCATAGAGAATATTAGCCCAATTTTGAATTAACTGTTTTTCAGTCGGATATTTCAAAACGGGCAATTCGCCCCAGCCTTTTCTTTTAAGTGCCTCTATAACTTCTTTTTCAAATTCCACTTCGGTGTCAAAAATCATTATTTCTCCTATACAAACATTTTTCCCGACATGGATTTTTTGATATTTTTCAACTTTTCACATTTGCGCTGATGAAGGGTGATGAGGTGGTCTAACTTGCTAAAAAATGAGCCGATTTTGGTTTGTTCAGCTTTATATGGAATTAATATTTCCGCATTTTGAATATTATCAGAATTCAATGATTCAAAAGTTGAACCACAAGATAATTTTTTCCAATAGCCTGTTTCATTCATTTTTACCAAACTTTGGTAAATGAATTTATTACCTTTTATAGCAGCTACACCACGACCAATAACTACGTCATAAGCGGTTTTCCCCATTGTACCGGCAGGGGCTCTAACACTCATTATTAAATCACCGGCTTCGGCTTTTTTTGTAATTTGTGTAGTCCAAATTCGAGGAACTACCCAACCATTTTGTAAATCAGCATTACCCTGAACAAGTATAAACCCACTTGGAGTATCAGAATATGTACTACCGTCAGGAGATTGTCCCATAGTAATTTTTACAACATCCCCCAGCTTACGCTCTTCCCAAGCGTCAGTAAATCCCTTAAACCTTATTTCAGGAAATTTTGAATTTTTTTTCGGAAACATTTTTCCCAACATGGATTTTTTTACATTTTTTAGTTTTTCACACTTGCGCTGATAAAGGGTGATGAGGTGGTCTAACTTGCTAAAAAATGCTCCGATTTTAAATTCTTCTTTTGAATCTGTAAAATTAAATTCCATATTTTTAAATGCACCTGTTGTAATTTGGTTGATTGTTGCACCTAAATCTTTTTCAATTTCTTTATTAAATTTATTTGTACTTAATAAAGCATTCAAAAATTCAGGACAAGAATAACGTACCCCTGTCATAAAAGCACCAATTACAGTTAAGGGCATCTCCGCCTTAATTTGAGCGTGTTTACCAATTAAAGCTCGAGAACCATTTCGCACAACAACAACTACATCACCGACTTTTACATTTTCAGAATTTACAATTTTTGAATCAACATACACATCATCTGCGTGTATAATTTCACCATCTTTTACATTAGATGACCGTATTACTAAAGTCCCATTGAAGTCTACAATATTATTTGGGGAATAGGTCAGTCCACTATAAAATTGAACACTATCTCCAAGCTTACGCTCTTCCCAAGCGTCAGTAAATCCCTTAAACCTTATTTTTGGTTTTTTATCCATATTTTAGTTCCCGTTTAACAACGCTTGAAGTTCCTCAAGCCCTTTTATGTCATATTCATTGCCTGTTAAGTCATTTATCATATTTGAAAGTTCTTTTTCCGCTTCGTTAATTTCTTGTTCAACAGATGCAAATGTAACCGCATATTTTTCTGACAAATTTTTTATTTTATCCGACAATGTGTGTATTACTTCATTTGGCAATTCCGTTATGCTTTGAACCAATGGGGCAATCCATTTCTTTTCAAGAAGCATATATGCGTTTTCATCCGTTAAGGATTCGATGGTTGTTTTTGTTTTGATATGCAGCTCATCTGTTTCTTTTTTAATTTCTTTATTTAAAGTTTTTTCTTCGTTAATTAATTTTGCAACTTTTAATATTTTTAATTCCAATGAGTCATCATCAAATTTAGCACCGTTTTTAAGTTCTATTTCAATTTGTTTTGCTTGGGCTAAAACAACAGAATTAACAAATTTATCGCCTGTTTCATTAACAGCTTCGGAATTTTTATCATCTTCCGACATATCGCCCAATATTTCGTCATATTCGGATGTGATTTCAAATATTCGGTTTTGCTTATTTTTCAATCGGTCATAATCTTCTTTTAATAATGTTTTTTGTACGAGTTCAAACGGCAGTATATGACCTTTCCAACCTTCTTGTATTTCTTCTTCTTTATCTTTTTTCTTTTTGATTACCATGTTGGGGTCGACTTTTCTAACCGCCTCAAAACCCTCACTTTGAAACATTTCTAAATCAACCAATATTGTTGTCCAATTATTATCCAATAATTGATATACTTCGTATTTATCAATTAATTTAACCGAATTCAATCTTGCAAATATGTTATCGCTTAAGATATTCAATTCTTTTGAAATGTTTATAACCTCAAAATTATTTAATAGCTCATCTTTTAAATAATTTGCAAAATCAGCAAACGCAGAGTTATAATTTTGCGCAAATTCCTTAACTGATGGATGATTGTTCATTATTTGGGCAACATTACCGTCTGCAAGTTTTGCATAAGGTGTATTATTAAATATAAATAATGATTCTCTTAAATTGGGGAATGCGCTCCAATATTGGTTTAATTCATCTATTTCAGATACGGGAACACCTCCGTACATTGAAGAATAAATATTCCAACTTTCGGCAGGTTCTGACGAATCTACATATCTTGGAATATTCAAGTTATATTCATTATTTCTTATTTCATCTCTGCTTACTTTTCTTGAATATTTATCAATATCTTTTCTTAACATAACCGTATCTGCAATACGTTTAATATCGGATGCTCTTAGTTTATTGTTTTTACCGACTTTTTCAAAACCTTTTGAAGCGTCAATTATAAGAACATCGTCTGTATCGCGTTTTTGTTTCAAGACCATAATAATTGTCGGAATACCAGTTCCAAAGAATATATTGGCGGGAAGCCCGATAATTGCATCTATATGATTATTTTCAATCAAGTTCATACGGATGTTG
>CAYUWO010000060.1:0-5335 GCA_964448535.1 uncultured Gammaproteobacteria bacterium
GTTCTTGACCCCAATAACTACGAAGCAATTTTAAACCAAAGCAAAGGAAAACTTATCGAAGCACGTGCGCAATTAAAAAACTGTAAGAGCGGAGTTCAAAAATTTGAATCGGATCTAAAGAGTGCAACCTATGACATAACCTCTTTTGAATCGGAATTAAATTTTGCAAAAAACGATTTTGAAAGATACTCTTCAACCTATCAAAAAGGAATATCTTCAAAACAGGAATTTGAACAAAGCAAAAACAAGCTAAATGTCGCAAAGGCAAATTATAACTCCTCTCTGTCAAGGCAAAAAGCGGCTCAATCTTCTTATGATTCGTCAAAAATTAAATGCGAGGAAATCGAAGGGCTTATAAAAAATCTTGAAGCAAAAGTAAGAGAAGATGAATTAAATCTTTCTTATACAAAAATAACCTCTCCCGTTGACGGCGTTATTACAAATAAAAACGTAGAAACCGGAAATTACGTCCAAGCCGGACAGCCGCTTTTTGCCGTCGTGCCTAAAGATATTTGGGTTGTTGCCAATTTTAAAGAAACCCAGCTTGCGGATATGAAAAAAGGTCAGAGCGTGGAGATTAAAATTGATACTTATAAAAACAAAAAATTTAGAGGGGAAGTAGATAGCATTCAGCGCTCAACAGGCGCAAAATCAAGTCTTTTCCCTCCGGAAAATGCAGTAGGGAGTTTTGTTAAGATAGTTCAAAGGGTGCCTGTTAAAATAATATTTAAAGAAGATATTTCAAATTATAATATAGTCCCCGGGATGTCCGCCGTGCCCGAAGTAAAGGTTAAATAAATGTCTGTGACCTTAAAAAAGGGGAAAGCGCCTTTATGGCTCATTACATTTTCAATCCTTTTGCCGACGGCGTTTTCCTGCCTTGCAACTTCTGCAACTAATGTTGCAATTCCTCATATAGCGGGATATTTCGGCTCGACACCGGATGAAGCAAACTGGGTTATAACTTCTTATATGATAGCCAACGCCTGTTTAATTTTAATGACCGGCTGGCTTGAAAATTTAATGGGCAGAAAAAGATTTTTAAAAATTTTTATTACAATTTTTACTCTGGGCTCTCTAATTTGCGCTGTTGCCCCAAATTTAAACTTAATGGTTTTAGGAAGGCTGATTCAGGGAATCGGAGGCGGACCTATGACCCCGATTGCGCAGGCAATTTTGCTTGCGGCTTTTCCGTTTGAAAAAAGAAGCGTCGCAATGAGCCTGTATGGGATTGCCGTCATGGTTTTTGCTATTTTAGGCCCGACTTTTGGCGGGTTTATTGTGGATAACGCCGATTGGCAATGGATTTATTATGTAAATATTCCTGTCGGTATTTTATCCGTGGCGCTTGTGCATGCCAATATAGACGAGCTTCAGGAGAGAAAAAAAATAGATAAAATTGATTTTTTAGGAATAATATCTCTTGTATTGTGGCTTTTATCAATGCAAATTGTTCTTGATAAAGGACAGCAGCACAACTGGTTTGATTGCGATTGGATTCTATGGCTTTCTTTATTCAGCCTGTGCTGCCTATTGTTTTTCATTGTTTGGGAGCTTGAGTATAAAAACCCGTTAATAAATTTAAGAATTTTTAAAGATAAAAACTTTTTTATAGGGACTATTTTAAGTGCTTCCGTTAATATGATTGTTTTTTCAACCATTGTCCTTTTGCCCCAATTTTTACAAAGCATGCTCGGATATACCGCAATGTCAAGCGGGCTCGCCCTTGCGCCAAGGATATTTTCAAGTGTTGTTATGATTATTTTAATTAACCCTTTAATGAAAATTTTTGATAACAGGGTTTTAATTGCAATCGGTTTTTTTGTTCTCGGGCTTTCAACCATAATGTATGCAAATTTAAGCCTTGCAATTTCTTTTGATTATGTTGCAATTCCAAACATTTTAATGGGGGTGGGAATTATTTTAATTTTCATTCCGGTTTCTTCCTTAGTGCTGGGCACTTTACCCGTATCCGAATTATCAAACGGGGCGAGTTTGCATAATCTTTGCAAATGTACGGTAACTGCGGTTGTAGCGTCTGTTGCGTCTACTCTTGTTGCAAGACACAGCCAAATGCACCAGATTCATCTTGTCCAAAATTTATCTCAATTAAATTCCGTTTTTATGCAAAAGATGTCGTCAATCGCCGATATATTTATACATCAAACAGGGCTAAACGAAATAAAAGCGAACGCTTATATGTATAAAAATCTTCTTGTTCAGTCAAAATTGTTTGCATATACGGATACTTTTGAGATTTTTGCCCTGATTGCATTTTTGCTTATTCCTCTTACGTTTTTCTTAAAAATAAATATTGAAAAAACGGACAAAAAGGTTCATCTGTGCCGTCATGAACACTAAAAATTTAATTGTAAATTTTTGTAAAATAATTTTAAAACCTCATAAAACATGTTGCAAGAAATTTTATTCAGTGGTTTTATTATATATGTATAGAAGGTGGTGGAAATATGATTCAACCTGTAAACATAAATGTTAACTATGGGTCTAAAGCCAAAAAAGGTATCGCAGGCAAAGGGGTAGACGCTGTTAAACATATAACCACGGCATCCGGTATTGCTGCGGGTGCGGCAAAAGGTGCTGCAAAGGGGGTTGTCGTTACTGCGGGGGTCGGCATTATTGCTAAAAATGCTGTCGGCTCTAAAGGCACAATAACGGGAACTGTTGCAGGCAGCATTCAAGACGCTTTTAAA
Source organism: uncultured Gammaproteobacteria bacterium (assembly GCA_964448535.1). Taxonomy (GTDB): domain Bacteria; phylum Cyanobacteriota; class Vampirovibrionia; order Gastranaerophilales; family Gastranaerophilaceae; genus Galligastranaerophilus_A. The sequence continues at coordinate 2,712 of CAYUWO010000060.1, forward strand.
GCCGCAAAAACGGCTGTAAAGTCTGTTCCTGACTTAATTTCAAAGGCGCCGGCAGAAAATCTTAAAAATGCTCTTTCCCTTCCAAAAAAATTCTATAAGGATTATATGAAGGGAAATAAAGCCGCTGCAGTTGTTGCAACATTTGCCGGACTTGGGGTTTTGGCTGCAAACGTTATAAAAGGCAAAATAAATGCAAATTATAAGAATGCGGACTTAGACCACAAAACAAATTCAGGACATCAAAAATAAGTTTTATAAATAATAAAGCAGGGTAATTACCCTGCTTTATTATTTTTCGTTTTTGAAATTGATAATATCAGCCCGAAAAACATTAGAATCGGATAAAAAAGCCCTTTCATAACCGTAAATGAAGTAGCGGATATTGAAGAAGCAAGGCTTGTTGCAATTAAAATCTGCGCCCCGTAAGGAATCATCCCTTGAACTATGCATGAGGTTGTGTCAAGAAGGCTTGCCGTTCGCTCAGGTTCCAGCCCCTGCTTTTGCGACATTTCTTTTGCTATTGAACCTGAAGTTATAATCGCAACGGTATTATTTGCGGTAAACAAATTTATTATTCCAACTAAAAAACAAATTCCGATTTCGCATGTTTTTTTACTTTTAATCCATCTTCCCGTTTCTTTTATTATATAGGTTATTCCGCCATTATATTTTACAAGCATTAAAAGACCGCCTGCAAGCATTGCAACAATAAGGGTTGACGCCATAGCCAAAGTCCCGTCCCCTATATAAGAAAAAGCTTTGAATATGTCAAATATTCCGTAATAAATTCCTATCACCGTGTTTAAAATGATACCAAGGAGCAATAAAAACATAACGTTAACTCCCGATATGCCGAAAATTAAAAGAAGGATATAGGGAATTACTTTTATATAGCTGTCAGATAACGGCGGAGCACTTTCATTAATAACGCCGCAGGATGTAAAAGCAGGGTTCAGGTATAACAATATGCATAAAATAGCAGGAATAGTTATTATCTTTAAATTATAGAACATCTCATCCCTGATTTTAACATTTTGTGTTCGGCTTGCGGCAATTTTAGTATCCGAGATTAAAGACATGTTATCTCCGAACATCGCTCCGCCGACTGTTGCCCCCAAAACAAGCGAAGGCTCGAACCCGAACATCTTAACCATTGCAACCGCAATCGGGACAATAGCGGCGATTGTTCCGCAGGATGTTCCGATAGAAAGAGAAATTAAAGCGGAAATTATAAAAAGCCCCAAAATCATATATTTTGCGGGGATAAAATGTTGCGCAATGCTAACTGCCGCCTCAACTCCGTTAACCGCCTGGGCGGTTGCCGCAAAAGCGCCCGCCAGAATAAAAATCAAACACATAATCATTATGTCTTTGTTCCCCATTCCAAGCGCAAACAATTCGATTTTTTTACCGAGTTTTTCTTTGTGATTCAAGATTAAAGCGGCTGCCGAAGATATTATAAAAGCAACCGTCATGGGCACTTTCGAGAAATCTTTTGTCCATAAGGAAAACCCGAAATAAAAAATAACAAAAACTATAAACGGTATCAGCGCTTTAAAGCTGGACTCTCTCCACTGTTGATATTCTTGATTTTCCATTTCTTATTCCATAATATTTTGAAAATTATAAATTTAAAAGTTGTTTTTGTCAATTTTCATACAGAAAACAACTCAGTTTAAAAAATACTTGACAGATTGTTCGGAATATTGTCTAATTTGAAGGTTATGAGAAAATATGTATTTTTTATTGTTTTTGTTTTTGTATTTAGCATAAGTAAAGCATTTGCGCTTGACATAGTTAAGCCTTCAGTTAAAAATAGCTCTGTCGGGGCAGATTCCGTTATAGTATACGGAACGGTAAATCAGGGCTCAACCCTAAAGGTTAACTATGGGGATGTAAAAATATGGGGCGGGAATGTCTTTGTTTTAACGGTTCCGTTAAATGAGGAAGACAACAAAATTGAATTTATAGAAACTCACAAAGATGGCACCGTTGAAAGACAGATGTATACCGTAAAGAAAACATCTTCCCAGCCGGATGTTCCAAAACCGTTTGTCCCTAAAAAAGAGGGTACTGTCGTTTCTGCCGTAACTGCACGAGATTATGTACCCGTCAGAATGGGTGCTTCCGAATTATCAAACAGAGTTGTTGATTTGCCTAAAGGAACAGTTCTTTATTTTTCGGGTTCGCAGGGCGACTATTTTAAAATTGAAGAAGAAGGGGAAACAGAATTTTGGATAAAAAAAGATTTTGTTACCGACCCGATTATTACAGATAAAAGAACCCCTGTTGAAATCGGAAGTTTTACCGAATCGTCCGATAATTTGTATAATTATCGGAATTTAACAATGAATTATCCCGTGTTGTACACGATAAAGCAAAAAGACACTGAGCTTTATTTAACTTTGTATGGCGTATACGGCGGTCCGGAAGCCAAAAACCGTAATTTGGAATATGTTTACGATAATAAAGATGTGCTTCTCGGATATGACGGCTATTACAGCAATAATCAATTTCATCTGAAAGCCGCAAAACCGCCCGTTGTTGAGGATTTTGACAAACCGTTATCCGGCATAAGAATATTTATAGACGCCGGACATGGCGGAGAGGAAACGGGCGCAATA
>CAYUWO010000060.1:5345-9562 GCA_964448535.1 uncultured Gammaproteobacteria bacterium
GAGAAGCAAATTAATCTTGCAATTGCTTCAAAACTCATTAATATGCTTAAAGAGGAGGGCGCAATAGTTTCTTATTCAAGGCTTGACGATAGTTATGTCGACCTTTACAAAAGAGTTGATATGGCAAAGGAAAACAACGCTTTAATTTCTTTAAGTATCCATTCCAATGCCTTGCCCGATGGGGACGACCCTTATATCAGACATGGGGTCGGCACATATTATTACAATCAAAATACTAAAAATCTCGCTATGATGATTAAGGATAATATGGCTAAAGATTTAATGCTAAGAGATGACGGGCTGCATACTGCAAGCTTTGTATTGGACAGATCGCCAAACCCTGTATCCGCATTAATTGAAGTTGCTTATATGTATACCCTGAAGAATATTTCTTTTTGCAAGATGACAATTTTCAAATAAAAGCAGCGCAATCAATTAAAAAAACACTTATTGATTTCATACTTTCTTTTCAAAAAAACAGGAAATAGTTTGGAAATGTAGCCCGGGCAGCGGACAAATAATGAGCTTCTTGCGCTATTGTTCGCCTTTTGGTGTTGCGTTTTGAGATATCCATGGCTTTTATGCTTCTTCTGCAAATTGAAATATAAAAAGCAGGAACTTTTGCAACTTTTTACCGCTTTATTCAACAACAGCAAGGCAGAAATAAAGCATTGCTGATAAGCAAATAAAAATTACGAGCTTAAACCCTTAATGGGGCTTAGGATACGTTTTAATATTTTATTCTTAGAATGCACAATTATTATTTTCATAATTTAATATTGCTTGGGCTGAAAGATAATCTCTATATTCATTAATGTCTAAAAATTCTTCTTTTGGAATTTCAAACAGGTAGGGTTTTTTACCAAAAAAATAAGAATTTTCGAGCATGTTTTTATAAGGCTGAATAAATATACCCCCATCTTGCATATATAATTTATCTAATTTCTTTGCCGGAACATGGACTTTTGCCCAAGGATTATAATTAAACGGTTTGCCGTCCCGCCACAAATGCTCTTGTAATCCGTAAACGGATAATAAAGAGTCGTAATTATTTAAGTTATTAAAGTATGTTTCAATTGATTTATCATAGGTTTGGGGAGTTAATAACGGATTTGTGCAATGTGTCCATATTATTATATCTGTCTTAATTAAAGAACACATATTTTTAATCATTTCATTTGCGGAAGCCACTTCTTCATCACAATAATAATCCGGCCTTTTGACGGTTTCCGCCCCCGCATTTTTCCCTTCTTCCAACATTTCATCACTGTCTGAACCTAATACAATTCTGTCAATATTTTTACATTTTTTTAATTGTTTAATTTTTCTTGCAATTAATGTTTCGCCGTCAAGCTTCAACAGGGATTTTGATTTTACTCTTTTTGAACCTTTTCTTGCAACGATTACGGCTGTTACTTCCTTTGATAAAGCCATATATCCGATACCTTTCTAATATCTTCATGCCGGAAATTTTATATAACTTTTTATACAAAATGTGTGCATGGCAACAATACTATAAATTATTGTGAGATATAGCGGGGTAAATGCGTAAATGAAAAGTATGTATTTTGCTGTCAAAATTGTAAAAATTAATGCATGAACCGCAAGTATAAATATGTCTAAAACTCCCTACATTTAGGGATAGGCATATTAACGGACAAATTAGGAAAATATTTTTGAAAATATACTCGGAGTTAAAAATTCAATTTTGGCATTTGGGCTTAACTTGTTTTTATATTTTTGAAGCATTAAAATTGTATTTTTGTTTAATACCTCATATTGGTTATTAAACCTGCCGTCTTCAAACATTTTTTTATCAAAGTAATTATCAGAATTTTTGTTAAATCCGTCAAAACCTGCAATAATAAAGTTTTCTATATCTATTCGGTATAATAAATTCAGAAGCATTATTATTGACGAATCAAAGTTTTCATTGTCCCTTTCGATTAGGCTTTCGTAATTAACCAAAAAATCATTTTTGTCATTATCAATAATGTTGGAAACAACTATTTTTTTTACATCATAATGTTTAAATTTCTGATAACGTTTAAAACTTCCAAAAAAGGGAAGCTGCGAAGATATTGGTAGCATATTAGTTATAAAATTTACCGGAATAATAATGGGGGTTTTTTCCTCTATTATCTGTTTTATTTTATTTTTATATTTCATTATGCTGTATCCGGGCACCAAAATTAATATATTTTTAGTGCGGACAAAATTCTTAATTTCTGCCAGCGTTTTTGTATCGTCTACCTTTGTATGATTATATTGTATATATAATTCCTTTATTAAATCATAATCATATTTTGTACGTTTATCTTTAGGAAGCATAGATAAAATATATTTAATTTCCTTGGTAGCCAGTCTGAATTTTTCTGTAAGATATATCACGTTATTAGGATGCGACTGGTATATTCCGGCTAAAACAGAAGGTATAGAATATCCCCACTTATAATTTTTCTTTATGTTATACATATAATCATCAATTATATCCATAATGTTTTCTATTTTATAATTATAGTTATATTTTCTGTTTAAATATTCGGCAATTAATTCCAAATTCAAATTTCCCGCACATTTTCCCATTCCTTCCAATGTTGCATCTATTATTATTTCCCTTGATGTTTCATTTGCCAGTTTTATAAATTTTTGTGCCAAAGAAAATGAAAGCTGATAATTATTATGGGAATGAAACGCTATTTTTATATCTTTATCTAAATTTTTATTTACTAATCTGTAAAGATGTTTAAAGTCATCTTCATACATAGCGCCATATGTATCTACTATTGCAAATGCATGCGGTTTGATATTATTAATTATTTCTATAACCCTTAAAAATTCAATATCCGTGTACGAGAGAGAATTTACACCTTGCATATACAATTTATATCCGGATTCTTTAACTCTTTTGCAGGCAGAAATAATACCGTCTAAATCATTTTCATAATCGGATTTTTTAAATCCAATCCTGATACTGTCAATAGAGGTTCCGTCATACTTTGCAAGTCTGTCAAAATTATACATTGAGTAATCAATAAATACCGCAAAAGAAACTTTCTTTTTGTCTTTAGGTATAAATTTAGAGATTTGTGCTATATCCGTAAAAAATGTAGAATTTTCTTTATAATTAACTATATCCGAATCTCGTAAAAATCCCATTTCTATGATATCTATATTGGAATCTGTTAATCGTAAAGTTATATCTTTAATATCCTCATCAGCGAAAGCGCAATCTATAATTCTGCCGCCGTCCCTTAAAGTGCAATCAAGCAAACTTACCGTTTTTTGCATTATTTATACAACTCCGTTACGTTTTTTATATAATAATTCGCATATTTCAAAGTCTTCGGGCCAATCAATTTCTTTGCCCTCAATTTCATCCACCATAAAAAAATAAGGATTTTTGCCGACAAAGCTTCTGTCTTTTATCATCTGCCTGCTTTCAATAATGTCAACAGCGGAATCAAGCGAAAGAATTTCGGGTAAATCCTGACTTCTTGGTTTATTATCAGGGTCATAGTTTAGAGCTTTTCTATCCAGCCATAAAAATTCCTTAACAATATGACATGCATTTAATGAATTATACGGACCGTTTTCAACCTTTTCCCAATATTCTTTTATTGCACGTTCTAATGTTTCATCGCTTACCAAAGGGCTTGTTGTATTCGTAAGCATAATAATATCTGCAGTAAAAGTTTCTCCCAGATGGGTATGGAGTTCATTTGCGGATATCTCGTTTGTACAATAATATTCATCTCTTTTTATTACTTCGCAATTATATTTTTTTGCGATTTCGATTGCGGTTTCATCATTTGTATTAACAACAACTCCGTCAATTAAGCCTTTTGCCTCAAGTCTTTTTGCTTGTTTTATTTTTATCTCTAACAGACTGCTACCTGCAAACGGTCTGGTATTTTTTGAAGGTACCCTTTGAGAGCCTTTTCTTGATAATATAAGCGATTTAATAGTTTTTTTCATTTAACTCTCTCCTTTTTTAAACGCCTTATGCCCCATACAACATGTATTTGTCAACATTTCGCCGGGAACCGCATCTTAATCTGATTATCCCGCCCTCAATGCTTAGGAGTGTCTGATAATTTTATTTCACGCTCACTATAAGTTTTGTTTTTTAAAATAAACAATTTCATTTTCTAATGTATAATTTATACAAAATGTGGTATTAAACCATGTCATGTAATAATAGCACAAAAAAATAA
>CAYUWO010000061.1:0-9489 GCA_964448535.1 uncultured Gammaproteobacteria bacterium
TTCTGTTTTTTCGTTGAATGGCGGGCTTGCAAGTGCCTTTCGTGCAGCGGGGGAGCGGAACGTGCTTTTTGCTTTATATGCGAGATTGGTCTATCGCAAAGTCAATAAAATATAAAATAAATAAGTTTTTATTCTAAAATAAATTTAGATGCACAAGTACTACAATATTGAACTCTTTTAGTATTAAAATTTGTTATGATAAATGAAACGGAGAATCGCAATTTGAAAGATTCAAATAGTCCTGGAGGATATGACAATCATCTTTGGAATGTTTAAAAAATGACAAGTACTCCTCTAAAAAACAAGAATAAATTTTTGTCACGTGTAATTATTATACGCGGAACCCCAGGAATAGGCAAAAGCACTATTGCCAAAAAAGTCGCATCGTTACTCAACAGAACGACAAAAAAGGTATATATTCCTATTGATAATATTCAACATCTTGACCTTCGAAATAGCAGTAAAGATAAATTTAAATTGGGCGTTTTCCACACAGCACTAATTTGCCGAAGCTTTATTAAAGAGGGATTTGATATAGTCGTTGATTATGTTTTTGATGTAAACCTTGATTTTTTTGTTAAGAAACTATTTTGTAGTCACACAATAACACTACCATCCTGTAAAGTTCAAGTTTTTTATATAGATGCAGAATTTGAGATGATAATGAAACGCAACAAGAAACGAAGTGAGCCAATACCTGTGTCTGTCTTAAAAAAACTTTATGAGATTTGTGATATTCAAAAGGGAACGTTTCCTGGCGAGACTGTAATTGATTCAACGAAATTATCCCCCAAAGCGTCTGCAAAAGAGATTTTAAATACAAAGATAGCAATAGTAGGTTGCAAAGAAGATGGCACATTTACATTGGGTAATTTGTGATATATAAATCCAAATTACGATAACAAGTTAGGAATAAAATGAACGAACAACTGAATTTAAAAAAGTATGTTAGATGTTTATTATTTATCACAGATTGTGGTCATGAAATTGGAAAATTCGCATCAATTTCTGGAACATGTTTCCTAATAAAATATAAAGGTGTATATTATGCTATAACAGCAAAACATACTCTAAGAGACTTGAGAAGGATTGACGATTTGAAGATCCTATTAAACCCATACGCCAAAAATGAAAAACAGCAACATCGGACAATTAAGTTTGAATCCGCATTTTCATACAATGGCGATACTGGAACAATGGATTATGACAATGATTGTGATGACATATGCATTTTAAAAGTTCATCATGAAGAACCATCTAGTTTGCTAGATCCTTTTTTCTTTCCATATTCCGAATTATCATACAAAAATTTTACTCAAAGTTCACAACTTATCATAATGGGATTCCCAACAGAGGCGCAAGATATTGGTGATGGAACCAAGCGTGGATCATTTGGTGCAATACATTTGACTTGTTCTTCCTATATGAAGGACAGTCTGTTTGACTATAAATTCAGAGTGATGGTTGCTAATAATAAAATTAAGGGGTTTGATGGATTTAGTGGATCCCCCATATTTTGTATTTTAAATGATGGAACAGAAAAAATTTCTGGCATAGTCATACGAGGAACAGCGGAAAGTGGAATTCTTCATTGCCTTGATATTCGTTTATTTGAAGCCGCAATACTTTTAAGAGAAAGAAAGCCATATATGATATCGAATAACATTTTTTGAAGCAAAAACCGGTGGACATTTCAGTTTGAAATGAAGAAAAATTCGGACAGTACAAGCGGCCTCCTAGATTGGAATGGCACATCACAGTAATTGCTCCGAAACCACCTTCCTCGCGGCGAATTTGATCCGGTGGCTGTTGGAGACTTTTTTGCCATCCGCTTTAGACCTGTTTTCTCATGAACCGGATGCCGTTTTAGAAAGGCTTCCGGTTCAGCAAAACTTATCGGGGAGCTGAAATCGGCAAACTGCGGGTACAGTAATTCAAAGATTTTTACCAATTAGAAGTTGTCAATGGGGGGTATCCAAGCTTTACCTTGAAATTAAAAAATCACATAGCGTTTGAGTTGAACAATTATCTGAATTTGTCATTTTACATCCGCCCCCGCAATTGTAAAAATCTTCGCAGGCAGTTCCTGTTGAATAATCAATACAGCATTTTGGGAGAAACTCAAATTTTCGTCTTCGCGCAAAAGGCTCCGCAGTTTTCCAAAGTTCCACCGGAGATTTTTGAAGGATTGACTCTGTACATCCCTCCCCTCCTGGACATAGTTTAAGTCTACCTTGATCGTCCATCGCAATTTGATTTATAGCCATATAGCATGGTCTAATCGAATGGAGTATTTTTTTAATGCAACATAAAGATAGTCGCGTTTGTTCTCCTCTTTTTTTTATCCAGCAATGTGGAATTGACTCTATAGAGACATTTATGCCAAGAGCGTTGATTTTGGGAATATCAGAAATACATTCCCATAAAGATTCCTCATCTTGATAATCCGCGACCTTGCTGGAGCCGCGCCCATGCGGCATAAGCCTATTGATATCGACAAGTCGCAGACTAGAAAATTGTTTTTTTAATTTTTCTATAAAAGTAAAGATTTTTTTCTCTTCTCGTATCGGAGTATACTGTAAATACCATTTAGCATTTGCTTTTTCAAGCAAAGTAATAGCCTCCAATGCTTTCATAAATGAGCCGGGTACTTGCGTTATTTCGTCGTGCACTTTGGCATCTGTTCCATGTAGTGAAATGCCGATTTCTACACCAATTGATGAAAAATTTTTTGCTGAAACATCATTGATAAAAGCTCCATTTGATATCAAACGCTGCCCTATTCCTTTCCTCTTTGCTTGTTCCAATATTTCCCAAAGATTGGGAAATATTGTTGGTTCTCCCCCTAAGTAAATTATTTCCCTCACTCCCCATTCGCATATTCGCTCCAAAATTCTTTTGGTTTTGTTATAATCTGGTAGCGGCATTTTGAATCTTTCATCGGAGTTATAGCAGTATTTACATCTTTGATTACACTGGTAACAAATGTCCCAGAGAACTGAATTGGGTGCATTCGGAATCTTATAAATCATCCCAGGAACAAATTCATATGAAAACAAGTGTTGCAATTTCATTTTTTTGTACCTCGTCTTGCATACATTGCAAATCTTTCTCTAAAACCTGAATCAATGATTTTCTGTTTTATCCATAGTGCTTTTTCTGCTGTTAGATATGGTGGATGATAAGTTCCTAGCGCGTTTGAATAAAACTTTCCTATTGCTGTCATGTCATGAGAATACCAATTCACATGATTTGGAGCATTTTTTTTGGTATATTGTGGTTCCCAACATATAGGGGTTAAGTTAAAATCTTCTGCCCAAGGAGTTCCTGGCCAAATTGCAGCAACAGAGAAAAAAGCATTTCCTCTGGGCAGATTAGAACATAGCCAGGAAATCGTATTTTCCACGGTTTTATCGTTTTCACCGGGAATTCCAAAAAACATTGATAGGTCACATTGAACCCCGCATGAGGCGCAGCGCTTTATAAATGCAGAAACACATTCATTGTTCGTTTTCTTTCCAATTTCACTTTGAAGGACATCTTGTGGAGTTTCAAAGCCAAAATATAAATAGCGGAGTCCATAATCGGCCAAGGTTTCCACTGATACTTTATTGATTTGGTCGAAAAGAACAGCTCCGCCCCAAAAAAAATCGTATTTTTTCAGAAGTTCAGCAAAAATATTAAGCCATTCCTCTGACTGCATCGGAATCGCCATTTCATCAAAATATAGAGCGCTGAAACCGTTTTCCCTTAAATAAAGCAACTCATTTTCGAGCGCATCAAATGATTTTATTCTTTGACATGGTACGCCGGTGAATGGATCTTTCCAGAAAGAACCAGGAGAACAATATGGACATTTGCGGGTACAGCCCCTTGCCATATATATGTTTGTTGCATTTCGCCCGTCAAAACTATATATTGCATTATAGAAATTATCCAAGTATCTCTTTCTCGCCCACTTCCTTAAATCAGGAAAAGGGGGGGCGAGAAGACCTTGACGGTCCGAGGCCACCAATTGCTCACACGACAAAAACGCCTCGGGTTTATACCTGACTTCGCCGTTATACCGTCCAGCAATACCTGGTGGCAAATCACCAATCATTCCAGCTGAAACAAAAGCAACAAGGGATAATATGGAAGTTTCTCCTTCACCAACAGAAATATAATCAATGTCATTATGGAATTCCAAAATCGTTTTCCAAGCAACTGATGCGTGTGGTCCCCCGGCAACAATTATCGATTCTGGAGAATACAGACGAATTTTTCGTGCAAGTTTTAAGGCATTCTCATAATTCGGAGTGTTTACGTGAATCCCGACATAGTTTGGACGAAAATCTAATAATACATCCCGGAGTATCGCGTCTTTATCCTTGTTCTCTTGCTCGGCAGCGAATGCGGAAACATCCTCATCAAAAATTTCAACTTCCAGGCCGTGATTTCGCAAAAACGATCGAAGATCGCAGACCCCAAGGAAAAAACTATGATTTCTACCGGACCATTCTGGCAAACAAATTAGGAATCTTTTGCCTTTTTCATTCATTTGACGCTTCCCGTATAAATAGACATCGCTTCGCACAAGTATTCTGCATGATGCAGCATCAATGATTTTTTTGTCTTTGTAATAATGCTTTTTTTACATTGCGTTTTAATTTTTTCAAGAGAGCCTAAAACATCCGCATTGATTATCAGCTCTGAGTATATTGTTTCGACTTTTAGGTCAGGTAAAGATAGCAGGAAATCAGAGACAATAGAATACCGTCCTGAAGCGATGGCCTCCCAGTGAGGATTTGGAAAGTCAATGATACCACCCGGAGCAAGATAGTTCCACACCGCACTCGCGCTTTGCATTTCTTGTGGGATACAGTCCGGCGGAACAAATCCATTAATGATTTCAAGCTGGGAACTATTGATATTGTTGCGTATGAAACGGATAAACTGTTCGCAATGAGATCCGTCAATGATGCATCTCAGTTTGTATTCATGGTTGTTTTTTAAAAATCCGAATAAAATCTCAATTTTTCGGAAACTCCAAAATTGATTTATTTTGCCTAAAAAAAGGATTTTTTTGATGCCTTCTGTCGATGAATCATTGATAAAATGAGGTTGAAAGAATTCGGTATCTGGAACATAACGCATTATGGAAATGATTTTTTCTTTTGGGACTTTGGGAAACTTCAGTTGGAAATCCACGATTTTTTCCGGAGGAAGCAAAATTTTAGAACAGTGAGTCAAATACGCTTCCATACTTAAATTTACACCGGGATAAGATAAAAATTTATGGTAATCACTTCCGGCTGGTCTTATGATTAACGGCAATCGCAAAATTGTTGATAAAATCCAACCGGCGGACGCGAATGGTTGCAGATAATTGACTTCGATCAAATCAAACTGTTTCACTTTTGCGATCTGCAATCCCATGTTGACTAAGCGGTCGACAATCAAATCGGTCTTTGGTATAAACCAGGGCAATTCGGGGTCAACATCCTCTAAAACAGAAATGCTTGCAGGGATTGCCGGCAATGCTGTGGAGCAATATGGTTTCTTCAAGATAGTGATGGCGTACCAAGAGAAGTCAAAGTGTCGTGTCAAAGCCTGGTACATCCAGTAATACCTGGAAGAAACACCACCTTGACACGGAGGGAATTTCCCTATTAAAAGGACATTCATAGCGGAGCCTCTGTTTTCTCTAATTCTGTAATAAGCTCAGAAAATGCGACATCAGGACAAGATGGAAAGTTGTTTTTTACATGTAGGAAAAAATATAGCCGCCAAAAAGCTTCGTCAACAGAAATCGTTGTCTTATGCTCATTTAGTATTTCCGAGATTTTACGATCAAAACTCCAAAGAGAGTATGCCATAGCACGTTTTCGTCTAACCGCGCTTCTTGCCTCTGTATTCGGAACGCATTGAGCAAATATTTTTCTAAGCGGAATTTTGGTCCAATTATTTTTTCGGTCAATGAAATTAGAAATCTGACTCTTCTTTAATATAGTAGCTAGTTTATAATTGACAAATGGAGGTCTAATTTCAAGTCCAAAAGCCATTCCAGAACGGTCAACACTTTGCAAATGATATTCGGAGAGTCCATGTTTTACGGCAATAAATCTGGCTGCCGTGTCTGTATTTTGAAAAAATCTGATTTCTGATAATTTTTTTCTCAGATAGTTTAAGCTGTTCTTTTGAATTGCAAGATTCAATTTCTCACGAAGTATTGACGGGTCCATATGATATTGATGGTATCCTAGAAAAAACTCATCAGCCCCTTCGCCACATAAAGCAACCTTAAATCCCTTATTAGCAATTTTCTGGGCCAAAATATGAAAGGCAATTCCTCCAAGACGGTCAAAACCGCAACCTCCTATTGGCATCTCAAAATGCCATGCATAATGAACAATCATTTTATCGAGTAATGACCAGTGTATTTTATCTTCGATCAGTGGAACATTCAAGGTCTTGCACAATAAACGGGCATCGTTAATATCGTCAATATTTTCTCCATCATATAAAGTAAACGCAGAGATCGGAGAATATTTTAGACCTTGTGCCAGTAAATATCCTGAATCCAAACCGCCGGACAAAAAAAGAGCTTTAGAATTACAGCGGTCATGAATCAAACATCTACGAATTCCAGCATCTAATTCATCTTTTATTATGTTGATATTTAGTGGTGAATCTTCGGAATCTTCTTTGACTGAAAAATCATACTTAAAGAAATATTTTTTTTCAATTCGTTGATTATAGTCTATTTTTAATAATTGTCCAGATTCAACACTTTTTATGTCTTTGAAACAAGTTTCCCCATCAAAAAGATTATATCCGAGGCCTTTGAAGCACTCAATTACTGGTCGATTGAGTTCCTTACTTATTTGAGGTAACTGACTAATCGCCTTTACTTCTGAAGCAAAAATTGTTATTCCCGATGAAAGTTGTGAATAATATAACGGTTTGATGCCCAAATGGTCTCTTCCTAAAAATAGAGAATTGTCTTTATAAAGGGCGAATGCAAATTGACCATTGAGATCATGCAAGAATGAGAATCCTTCATCAATCAATTTCCGATGCAAATATTCTGTGTCAGTTAGACCGAAAAGATCATCAAAGTAAATCTCTCCGTTCAAGACTAAAAAAGAACCTTTATATTCAGATATACCATTATATTTTAACGGCGGTAAAATGGCTAATCTGGAAAAAGAGACATGAAATCGAGGAGTGTGAATTGTTGTTTGGCAGTCCGGCCCTCTATATGAAATTATTTGACCGTATCTGTCTATTAGGATATTTGAAGAATTTTTTCCAAATAGTCCGACAAAACCGCACATTTTCAAAAAAGGGCATTGGTTTTACCAATACCCTCTGTCGTTTTGTTTTGCAATGAATATTATCGACAACCATGGCAAGATGAACACTGGAAACATCCGACCTTCCCCATTTCCTTAATGAGGGGACGCTGCGCTAAGGAGGCAATAGATACCCTGCGCACAAGAAAAATTTTCTTTTGCTCTTTCATTTTTTTTCTCCTGTTTAGCCTATTGAACAAGTTAGTTGTCACTCGAGAAACCCTATTCCCTCAAGTTGTTGAACAACTTCTTTGATATTGTTCATGGCATCTTTAAATGAACATCCAGAGATATTTTGCAATTTTTTAGCAATATCTTCCGTTGAATGATAACCGTCCATGAGTTGCATGGCAATGAAAACGGCTTCTTCCATCTCTATGGCTTCACCTGTTAAAATGGAGTAGGCAAAATGAATATCTGTATGCTGAGGCCACACAAGGTTCACTTGTTTTTTAAGACGGGGACCATCATATTTTGCTTGAGCAATTGTACGCCAGCAGTGAGGATCTGCTGCTAACCAATCTCCGGTGACAGCGAGAGCCATCGCTCTGCATCCCCGGCACCGGGCAACATCTGGGCAATGTCCACATTTTTCGTTAAGTCCAGTAAGTCTGCGTACCTGCCACAAAATAGGTGATTCTGCCCATATCTGAATAAGACTGTCCTTGAAAATGTTACCTAACGGCAGGGGAAGACGTCTGCAGGGAAGTATAGTTCCATCATGAAGGACTGTTAGTGCATTTTCTCCAACAGAACACATTGCGCCAACGTGAATATCTTTTTCAATCATGCAAAATAATGGACGATACTGCAAAACGCGTGGAACTCGATTGTTTCTTGCCCAAGCATTCAATTTTGAAAAAGTTTCTTTAACATGCTCCGTTGACAATGTTTTTTCTTTTTGTTTTATCCCTTGACCTGTCGGCATAAAGCGCTCTAATGCGAATGTTTCCACTCCTTCTGTGGATAATATTTCAAGAGTGTTGATGACATCATCATAGTTGTATTCTGCGATTGTCATCATTACTCCAACGTTAATTTTGTGCTTTACAAGCTGACGGATTGCAGAGATAATCTTATTGAAAGACCCATCACCTCGGATCGCATCGTTCTTTTCGGGTGTAGAGCCTTCAACAGAAACTTGAACCCTGCGCAAGATTTTTTTTGAAGCGAGATATGAACATGCAGCATCATCGAGTAAAGAGCCATTTGTTAGCAGATCGGCGCGACTGAAGAACGGACTAGTTTCAAGTCGATCTAAAATTTTTTTTACATCCTCGGCGCGAATCCAAGGCTCCCCCCCTGTAATACTCACGGCGGCAACCTTTCCCCATGCCTTAAGTGCATGTTCCATCTTCGTAATCACATCTTGAAGTTGGGCAGATGTGAGTTCACCTTCGGGAGTGTAACCTTCGTGATAGCAATGTTTACAACGCCAGTTGCAACGTTCTGTAATATGCCATTGGAAGTAGAACTCGTTTCCCATTGACGGTTCCACACACTTATTAAGTTCAGAAGACATAGATGCAATCCCAATTCTGTATCACTAGTATATTATAGAGAACACTATTTGTGTTTCAATTATAGTTGCAATTTTGTAACGATATGAACTCTTACTTTCCCGAAAACGTGCGGAATAAAATTCCAGAATCTTTTTTTTACCTTTATTGCTGTTTAAAAATCTATGAAACATTCCCATCCTCTCGATGCTCAAGAACATCATCACCGATCGAAAGCCACCGAACTTTACCCGACTTCCCCCAGATGCCGACATGGTGATCATCCATTTCCAGACCATCTCTGGCATTTTCTGAGCTCTTGCCGTTCAACCATGTGAAATTTCCAGATTTGAGGAGCAGGGAAGCTACCTGCATCCTAGAAACTTTAATTAATATATTAAATCAAAATTATTTTTCAAGAACATTTTAAAAAAATTTCAATTTTTTTCCTCTGCTTAGGCTAAGGGCGGCAACGCAGAAGATGGCTTGATTTTTGGACAGTCATTTCAGTAATTTTTCAACTTCTTGTTGAAGCTTTGTTTTGAAAGGCAGCAATGCCCATCGCCGCATCTGCGGCGATGGGGGGATCGGATGCTTCACCGCCTCTTCCAGTCTCCGGACGGGATGACCTGCGCTTTCTCCGGAAGCCGGTT
>CAYUWO010000062.1:0-9399 GCA_964448535.1 uncultured Gammaproteobacteria bacterium
GTTATATAACTGTACAACATATATTGACAAAAAGCTTGACGATATTATTGATACGTTTACAAAGCTTGTTGAGCCTTTTATGCTCATTGTAATCGGCGGCATTGTTCTTTTCCTTGCGCTGTCTTTATACATGCCTTTGTTCGGCGCTTACAACCAGATTTAGGCGGATTTTTAAAAAACAAACACTGCCTTTTGTTCTTAGCCTGACAGCATGTTTAAAAAAAGTGTTTCGTTGTTTAAAATCATAAAAAAGGAGAAAAGAACTATGATTTTAATTTTGAGATGGATTTTGTTTGCCCTTGCCGTAATGCTTGCCGCATGGATAATTCCCGGGATTTCGGTTGAAAATTTCCCCGCGGCTTTATTGCTCGCTTTTATTATGGGCTTAATCAACGCTTTTATTAAGCCGCTTCTTATGTTGATTACTCTTCCGATTAACGTTTTAACTCTCGGTATATTCGGGCTAATAATTAATGCACTTTTATTTATGCTTGCGGGATATTTTGCCCCCGGAGTTTCAATTTCCGGCTTTTTGCCGGCGCTTTTAGGGTCGCTGCTTTTAACCTTTCTCGGTGCGGCAATTTTTAAAATTCCTGATTCTAACTAAAACTTGAAAAATATTAAAACGATATTTATAATTGGATTATGGAATTAAATTCAAACACAAAAGATATCGACGTTATAGTTGTAGGCGCAGGGCCCTCCGGGGTTTCTTGCGCCTTGAGCGCTTCTTCTTTAGGGTGTAGAGTACTTGTTATTGAAAGAGCAAGCGATTTTGGGCTTAAAAATATGTTCGGCGGGGCGGTTTACTTAGAATCTGTTAAAGAGCTTCTTCCCGATTCTTATCAAAATTTGCCTTGCGAAAGAATTATAAAACATCATAATTACGTCATATTGAATGATAATAATTCAATATCGTTTTCTTACTCAAACCCCTCAAAAAACGACTCAGCTACAATAACAAGGCACGCATTTGATTCTTTTCTTGTGTCTGAAGCAAAAAAACACGGGGTTTATTTCGCCCCGAACACTCTTGTTGTGGATATAATCAAAGAAAACGGCAGAGCAGCCGGCGTTGTAACTCAAAATGAAAAGATATATTCCAAAGCCGTTGTTATTGCCGAAGGCTTTAATTCCATTCTTGCGCAAAAAGCGGGGTTAAAAAAAATGCCCTCCCCAAAAAGCTTTATTTTGGGCGTAAAAGAAGTTATAAGGCTTTCTTCGTCTTTAATTGAGCAAAGGTTTAATTTAGGCGAAAATGAAGGTGCTCTGTATGAATTTTTTGGTGCTTTGAGCGGAAATAGTGCGGATGTCCCTTTTGCAGCGGGCTTTTTGTATACTTTTAAAAACTTTGTAACGGTTGGCGTCGGGGTTTTGGGCGAATCTTTGAAAAACGGCAAAATTCCCCCTTATGAATATTTAGAGCGTCTTAAAAGACATAATTTTATCGCCTCTTTAATTAAAGACGGCGAGGTTATCGAATATTCCGCACATTCAATCCCTGAAGGCGGATACAGAGAGCTTCCGAAATTGTACGATGACGGAATTCTTTTGGTCGGAGATTGCGCTAATTTTGTTGATTCAATTCATTTTGAAGGAACCAATTTGGGGATTAAAAGCGGAATTTTGGCGGGCAAAATTTGCGCTCTTGCAAAAAGTAAAAACGATTTTACAAAAAGAGTTTTGAAAAATTATAAAAAAGAGCTTTTTAAAAGTTTTATAATTTCCGATCTTAAAACCTACAAGAGCGTTTTTCACACTCTTTTTAAAAGAAGAAAATCTGTTTTTTCTTATTATCCGAAAAAGGCGGATGAATTTTTTAATATGTTTACATCATCCGGCAAGGGCACCAAAAAAAGCGGATATCAAAAATTTATCCTTTCGTTTTTTAAAGAAAGAAGTTTGTTTGAAATGCTTGCGGATGTGATAAGTTTTGTAAAATGTGCGCTTGAAGCTATTATTTAGTAATTGTAAGGGTTTTAGAGCATGAAAGATTCAAAAATTGATGAAAAACTTGCAACATTAAGGTTTATTTGCGATAATAATAGCCATATTACTGTAGATACGAGTCTGTGCGAAAAATGTAAAGATAAAAACTGTACATATTTTTGTCCGGCAAATGTTTACACAATAAATGATGACGGCAAGACGCTTTCCGTAGAATATGAAAACTGCTTGGAGTGCGGCACTTGCAGAATATGTTGTCCTATGGGGGCAGTCAGTTGGAATTATCCCGAAGGGTCCAAGGGCGTAAGGTACAGATTCGGGTAGATAACGAGGTAACAATTATGCGTGAATACTATTCAAGGTGGTACGACAAAGACCCTGTTCTTTCAATGTCTATGCGCACCCTTGCCAATTCTGATGATGCAAGCCAAATACAAGTTGCCCTAAATTTAATTAAGGTTATTATTGAACACAATATTAAATCTAACGAATTTAAAAATGTTGAGGACATTATGAATGCCGTTGAAGAAGGGGTTATCCAAAAAGGTGCGAACCGTTGGTATGACCTTGAAAAAACAGTCAGGACAGCAATTCAGATGTTAGAAAAATGTTCACCCGAAACAAGGCAAAAAGTTGCGCTTGATATGGCGCAAATTGTGATTGAAAACATCGTTATGGATAAAGATTACGATGAAGATGAAGAAAATGAAAGAAAAATTAATATTCTTGATTTGTCGGGCGAAACAACCGTTCTTGACCTTGATAAAATAAACGAAAATAATGAGTGATATTCAAAGGTTTGAACAACTAAAAAAAAATATTGAGGCCGACCCTACAAATTTTCAATCCAGACGTGAGTTTGCCATGTTGTGTTCCGATATGGGCTTTAACGAGGCTGCAATTAAACATTTTGTGTATCTTGCAAACGTTTTTAAGGATGACGCCAACCTTTATTTTAATATAGGAATATGCTTTGAGAAACTAAAACAATTTAATCTTGCTCTTGATGCTTACAAAAAAGCGGTTGAATTGCGCCCTGATGACGGAGATTTTATATACAATCTTGCTTTATGCTATGACGCTTTAAATATGAACAACGAAGCGATAAAAGAGTTTAAAAAAGTGATTTGCATGGAACAAAACGATTCTAACTCTTTTTTTTGTTTAGGATGTGTCTATATTAAAAAAAACGAGTTTGATAAAGCCCAAAAATGTTTTGAACGGGCAATTTTATTAAACGATGATGATTATTACGCCCATTTTCACTTGGGAAATATGTATCATAAAAAGGGCTTAATTGATGAGGCGATTAAAGAGTATAAAAAGGTTATTGACTTATCAAACGATTATTCCTGGGCATATTTTAACCTTGCTCAGATATTTTACGAAAAAAAAGATTACGAAAACGCCTTAATTATGTTGAATATCACCCTTCAAAAAAATAAAAAAGACAAGGAAGCTTACAAGCTGTTGTGTCAGCTCTATATAAAGCTTAACGACTATCAAATGGCTCAGGATGTATTGGAGGAGATGAAAGAAGAAATAGGAACAAACGGCGACTGGCATTATTTAACCGCCGTTATTTCAAAAAAGAAAGGAAACCTTGTTTTATATAAAGAAAGTCTTAAATCGGCGCTTGAAAATGAAGAAACGCTTACCTTCAATAAAAAAAGCGTTCTTGGCGAGTTGAGAAATGCAGGATAACGTCATACAGAAAAAATTGTCTTATAAAAACGGGGAAAATAACGACAGGTTTTTTCTCGCATACGCTTCTATTTTAATAAATAACCCCTATTTTAAAGCAAAAATATTTGAATATTTTAACTATGACATAAAAAGGGTTTTTGAAGCCGATAAAAACGACCTTAAATGCTTTTCGGATAAATACCCGGGGGTTAGAATTCCAAAAAATTTTTTATTTGAAATATCAAAAGTTGAAGTTGATAAAATATATGACGAAATTAAAAGCAGGGGGGTAAAATATTTAACATACGACAGTGATAATTTCCCATCTTCTCTAAAAGCAATTGAAGATTTTCCAACCCTTCTTTACTATAAAGGGAGCCTCGATAATATTTCTTTTGACAGAGCTCTTGCGCTTGTCGGGTCAAGAAAAGCAACCGAGAGCGCCAAACAAAATGTTTTTAGGCTGATTTACGGGTTTTTAAACACCGATGTTGTAATCGTATCGGGGCTTGCAGACGGAATAGACTCCTGCGCTCACAAAGCGGCTCTTTTATCCGGTATAAAAACTATCGGGGTTATAGGCTCGGGGCTTGATTTTATATACCCCGCACATAATAAAAAATTGTATCATGATATAGAAAACGGGGGCGGGCTTGTGGTTTCCGAATATCCATGCTCATACAGGCCATATCCTTCAAATTTTCCCCAAAGAAACAGAATAATAACCGCCCTTTCAAAAGGCGTTATAATTGCTGAGGCAAGAATGCGCTCCGGTGCGATGATAAGCGCAAGATATGCTTTGGAGCAGGGCAGAGAGCTTATGTGCATTCCAGGCTCCATCTCAAATCCGAATTGCGAGGGAATTTATCATTTAATAAAAAACGGCGCCTCAATTGTTACAAATACTGACGATATTTTAAATATTTTAAATTGGGAAATTACCCCTCAAATCCCCGTTATAAATATAGAAGAGCAGTATAGAGAAATTTATGATATAATTTCTCTTGAAGAAGTTTCTATAGAAGGGTTGCAACAAAAACTTGATATTGGTATAAATGAATTGATGGTTAAGTTAACCGAAATGGAACTCAAAGGGTTAATTACACAAAAAAATGGACTTTATTACGTATAAAAAACAGGAAATAAAATGACAAAAACTTCCGCAAAATCGGGAAAAACGCTTGTAATAGTTGAATCTCCCGCAAAATCTAAAACAATAAAAAAAATACTTGGAAATGATTATCTTATAGAAGCAAGCTACGGTCATATAAGAGATTTGCCCCCAAAGGGACTTGGGTTTGATATAGAGAATGATTTTAAACCCACATTTTCTATTATTCCCGAAAAACAAAAAGTTGTGGATACTTTAAACAAAATAGCAAAAACTGCCGATAAAATTTATTTGGCGTCTGACCCTGACAGGGAAGGGGAGGCTATCGCATGGCATGTTAAGGAGGTTTTAAAGGTTCCTGAAGATAAAATTTTTAGAATCGAATTTAATGAAATTACCCCGAACGCCATAAAAAAAGCGGTTCAAAACTTTAGGCAAATAGACATGCTCAAAGTTAAGGCACAGCAGACAAGGCAAATTTTAGACCGCCTTGTGGGGTTTAAAATCAGCCCTATACTTTGGGATAAATTGAGAAATTATCACCTTTCGGCAGGAAGAGTTCAATCTGTTGCCTTAAGGATGATAGTTGAAAGAGAAGAAGAAATTGAAGCGTTTGTTCCTGTTGAATATTGGACAATAGGCGCTTTGCTTTCAAAAGATAAGTTTGAATTTGAAGCGGAATTGACCAGATATAAAGATAAAAAAATAGAAATTAAAAATAAAGATGAAGCGGATAAAATTTCCAAAGATTTAGAAAATGCCCGATATAAAGTTTCAAAAATTACATCACGTGACACAAAAAGAAACCCGCAGCCTCCCTTTATTACATCCACCCTTCAAAGAGAAGCAAGCTCAAAATTGGGATATGGCGTTTCAAAAACAATGCAGATAGCTCAGAAATTGTACGAAGGCATAGAGCTTGGCGACGAAGGTGCAGTCGGGCTTATTACATATATGAGAACCGATTCGGTCAGGATATCCGATGATGCGGTCAGCGCGGCTAAAGATTTTATTATATACAACTTTGGGGATAAATATTACCCCAAAACCCCTAACGATTACAATAAAAACAAAAAGAAAAATGTTCAAGATGCCCATGAAGCAATAAGGCCTTCTTATATCACAAGAACGCCCGAGAGCATTAAAAAATATTTGACACCGGAGCAATATAAGCTTTATAAGCTTATTTGGACAAGGTTTGCGGCTTCTCAGATGGAAGCTTGCAAAATTAAAAATTTAAGCGTTGATATAGAAGCTAATGACTATACTTTTCGTGCAGGCACTTCAAAAGTGGAGTTTGACGGCTATTTAAAGGTTTATGAAGACGACAAAGAAGAAGCCGCACCTAAAATTCCTGAATTAAAAGAGGGGGAAGTCTTAACCTTTAAAAAATTAACCTCCGAACAACATTTTACCCAGCCCCCGCCCAGATTTTCGGAAGCTTCGCTTGTAAAACAGCTTGAAGAATACGGAATCGGTCGCCCTTCGACTTATGCTCCCATTATTACAAAAATCCAGCAGAGAGGATATGTCGAAAAACCCGATAAAGCCCTTATGCCGACATTGCTCGGGCGCACGGTTTCAAAACAGCTTTGCGAGTATTTTAAAGATATTATGAACTATGAATTTACCGCAGGCATGGAATTAAAACTTGACGATATAGCCGAAAACAAGGCAGACGCCATTAAAGTTTTAAAAGATTTTTATTTTCCTTTTGAAAAAACCGTTGAAAGCGCAAAAACAAATATGGGTAATGTCGTGATAGAATCTGACAAGATATGCCCCAATTGCGGTAAAAAAATGGTCGTTAAAACAAGCAGGTTCGGGAAACAATTTTTAGGCTGCAGCGGATATCCAGAATGTAAAACAATGATGAGTTTGGACGGGGAGGCGCCTAAAGCGCAGGAGCCGGATATTGAAACGGATTATAAATGCGAAAAATGCGGCGGTAAAACCGTTATTAAAACGGGACCCTACGGGAAATATTACCAGTGTTTGGATGAAAAATGCAAAGCAAGAAAATCCATAGTAATAAGTTCGGGGGTTAAATGTCCGAAATGCCAAAAAGAAGGGCGTGATGGCGAGCTTATTCAAAGGCGCTCAAGATATGGCAAGACATTTTTCGGCTGTTCAAAATACCCCGATTGTGATTATGCTGTTTGGGGGGAGCCCACGGGAGAAAAATGCCCCGAGTGCGGCGAACTTTTGATTAAAAAAATTTTAAAGTCGGGAAATAAAATAGCCTGTGCGTCTAAAACCTGTAAATTTTCAAAGCCTTTGGAGGAATAATAAATGTCGGAAGATAAAAATTATAAATTTGCTATAATAGGATATCCGGTTGCACATTCTTTGAGCAAATATATGCATGAGGCGGCGCTTAAAGCCCTTGGCTTAAGCGGGAGCTATGATGTTTTTGAAACAAAAAGTGAAGATTTAGTGAACAAATTAAAATATTTAAAAACAGGCGGATACTTGGGGTTTAACGTAACTATCCCCCATAAAATCCCCATTACTCTTTTTTTGTCGGAAGTTGACGAAGTGGCGAATTTAGCGGGTTCGGTCAATACAGTGCTCATTGATGCTAATAAAAACTTAAAAGGGTACAATACTGATGTTTACGGATTTATGGAGCCTATAAAAGAACTCGATTTAAAGAATAAAAAGGCAATAATTTTAGGCACCGGAGGCGCAAGCCGCGCAGCTATTTGCGGACTTTCGCTTAAAGGAATATCAAAAATTGATATTTATACAAGAAATGTAATTGATACTACAGAATCAATCAGCATTATAAGAAAAAGATTCCCCGAAATTGAAATCAAACTTTTGCAGTATGAAATAATGAGCGGGCTATCC
Organism: uncultured Gammaproteobacteria bacterium; assembly: GCA_964448535.1. Lineage (GTDB taxonomy): Bacteria > Cyanobacteriota > Vampirovibrionia > Gastranaerophilales > Gastranaerophilaceae > Galligastranaerophilus_A. The sequence goes on from CAYUWO010000062.1 coordinate 7,598, forward strand.
GACGCTTCAATCATTGTTAACACTACGCCGCTTGGGATGAAGGGGTTTAGACAGGGGATTTCTCCTCTATCGGACGAGGACATTAAATCAATAAACGATAATGCCGTTGTTTACGACATAGTTTATAATCCTATTAAAACAGAGCTTGTAAACAAGGCTGCGGAATTTGGCAAAAAATATATAACAGGGATTGATATGCTTGTGTTTCAAGGGGCGCGCGCTTTTGAAATATGGACGGGAATAAAGCCTAACTTAGACAAGATGAAAATTGCAGCTCTTGAAGAGTTGGTCAAATGATTAAAAAAATATTGTTTTTTATTATCTTAGTTTTTGCTTTTGTTCAAATCCCTTGCTCTTGTAAAGGGTTAGACGACACATCGTATATGTCGCTTGACGAGTATTCAAACTTGTTTGAAATGTACGATGATGACAATGATATTCAAACGCAAGATGAATTTAAACCCGGTTTAAAAGAGAAGCTTAATTTGACGGGGAAAGACGTTATATCCCCTGACGCCGCCCCAATTGAACTGCATCTTGAAAAAAATGAAATTTTTACTCCCATAAAAGAGGTTTATGAGCCCGTAAGTTCTTCCCATGAGATTTTTAGCGAAGGTAAGTTTTCAATATTTTCTCAAAATTCAAAAGAAATGTCTGATTATATGACAACGGATTGGAAGTCATCCGCCAACGCTTCTTACAGTTTTAATAAAAATTTTACTCTAAACGCCGGTCAAGAAACTAAATATGTAAATCCGGATGCGTCTTTAGGGTCAAGAAAATTGTATGTAAACCCTCATTTTAATTTAACCGACAGAGTTTATCTTGATTACACCGGAAGATATAACCAAAATAACGGAAACATAGAGCAGGAGGTGGGAGTTAACTATAAGCCGAAATTTTTAAAAAACGCCGCTAATTTTGGCATGAAAGCCTCATCCGTTTCAAATGAGGACAACGGTTTTCAATCCGGAAGATTAAAATTTACAAGCGACTTATTCTTATTTTAAGTAAAAACTGTTTTAGTTAAAATGGAAAACGGTTAACCGTTCTTTGTTTAAATCTTTGAATTTTTAAATTAGATTATAGAATTATTTTTAAGCACCGTATAAAATTGATTCGATAACGGCTCGTTTAATTTTAGCAAATCGTCCGCCGGTATTCTTATGTTTGTGCCCGCCATATCAAGTTGTATACCTTTTAAGAGTTTGCCGCTTTTTCAATTCGCCTCATATTTTAAATAAAAGGCATAAATTCATCAATATGTTCTTTGCAGTCAAAATATTTTAAAACCGTATTCCAAACGTTCATTCTCGGGTAAATTAATTCGCATAAAACAGTTGCGTCATTGGCATACAATTCGATTAATTTTCCAAGTCTTAGTCCTTGCTTAATGTCTTGATTAAATCCGAATTTATACTCTGAAAGCGGTATTATTTCTTCATCCGATAAGGTAACGTTATTTTTTGCGGGTCTATCATGGCGGGCTGGCTTTTTCAAATGAAGGCTCGGTTTGCGTTTTGATTTTTTTAATTGCTTGTGTTTCTAAATAATCGTCTGCGCTTGAAATATATTTTTTGTTCATTGTGAACAATATTTTCCTGTTGTAAATTTTCCGCAATATTATATGTAAAATCTGTGTTAATATTATCTTTATTGATGCAGGTTTCTTCAAGATTGTTTAATGACGGTTCGGTTATGCCGACTTGTTTGGCTTTACTGTTTCTGCATTTGTCGCATTTCCTGTTTGATTTTTGGCTTTGGGCAAAGATGATTTCAAACAAAGTTTGATAAAATTTGCC
>CAYUWO010000063.1:0-9363 GCA_964448535.1 uncultured Gammaproteobacteria bacterium
CGAGGTGTATAATTCAGAGGTATAGCCTGATAAGTCTTCTTCGGATATAATGCCGTCCCCGTCCATATCCATATTGACAAAGTTGTTTGCCATATAGGAAGAAAAATTGTAATTAAAATAGGGGGATTTTTTTGCCTCATCAGACGGGTTAATAATATTTTGCAAGCTTAAACCCTTGCCCCCGGTCCCTTGCATAAGATAATAATAGTTTGTTTTTAAACCGGAAACGGCTTGTGCGTATAAAGAGTTTCCGCTTAATCTTGCTGATGTCATAATTTCTAACCTTTTTACCCTTACTATTGATTAGTTTAATGGCATTTATAAAAAAGTAAACCGTTTAAAAAGATGAAATTAGTTCCCCACGGTTATTTGAAAGCGGGGGTTAGCAAAATATTTATTTGCGTATGATAAAATATCGGACGCACTGACATTTTCTATTTCTTTTTTCAAATTATCCAAAAAGTTTAAATCGTATCCGAAAGCTCCATATTTAGAAAGAAAAGACGACCTGTCCATGTTGGTTTCAAGGGCGATAACCATGTTTCCGAGCAGTTTATCTTTTGCTTCCCTTAGTTCTTTTTCAGGCACAAACTCTCTTTTTAGGCGTTCGAATTCATATAAAATTCCATCAAGAGCGGTTTGTTCATTTTTGGAGTTTGTTCCGATATATGCGAAAAAAACTCCGTCATTTGCATATTGGTTTATTTGGCTTCCTACCTGATAAGCAAGCCCTTTAGCTTCTCTTAGGGAAGTAAAGAGCCTTGAGCTCATGCCGGTGCCTAAAATTGAATCTATAACCTTTAGGGTGGCTAAATCTTTTAAATCGTAAACAGGGCTCGTTTTATAGGCAACCAAAATCCATGATGTTTCTTTGCCCGTATTAGGTATTCTTGTTACAGCATTATCTTGAGGGATGTAGGATTCTTTGTAAAAATCTTTAATTTCGACTTTTTTTTGCCCCCTGTCTTTAAATATAGAGTTAAATTCGCTTATAACAGACTCCGGCTCAATATCTCCCGTAACCGCTATTATAAGATTTTTAGGGTCAAGAATTTTATTATAAAAAGACGTTATTTCATCTCTTGTTATTAAATCAATATATTCTACCGTTTTTTTGGCGTTATTTGAATAAGGATAACCCGAAAAAGCCGCCCCTGTTAACTCATCAAGCGCAAGGGACAGAGGTTTGTCTTTCATAGAATTAACATATTCCTTATAATTTGCCACCGTTTTTGAAATTTCATCTTTATTAAAAGAGGGGAAATTAACAACTTCATTAAGAAGCCCTAAAGATTCGCCCAGTTTTTCTTTGGTTGTCTTTAAAGAGATGTTAAAAGCGTCAGGGTTTGAAATAACGGAAAGTTCTATGCCGTTTTCATCAAGAAAATCGTTTAATTCCTGATAATTATACGATTTTGTCCCCCTTATTGAGTTAACGGCGGCGAGATAAGAAACCCCCGGTTTTTCGGACAGAAACGACCCGCCCTTTGCAAGAATATCAATTGCGACAATAGAATTTGATTTGTTTTTTCTCAAAATAAGCACAGCACCGTTATCTAAAACATACTTTGATTCGGCACCGTTTGTTTCAAGTGGCTTAACGCTCTCTTTTTTATCTTCACGGTTAATTTTAGCCGCAAAAGAGCATGAAATTTCTGATGTTGCGGGGGGCAAAACGGTTGCTGTTGCTGATTTATCAAATATTAAATATTTATTTGCGGCTTTTATGACGTCCTCTTTTGTAATTTTATTAATTTCTTTTAAATAGGTATCATACATTTTGGGCGAGCCGTAATACAGAGTAAAGTATCCGAGCTCGTTTGCGATATTTGCCGCAGATTCCCTTGAATAATCAGTTGAAGATTTAAGCATATTTTTAGCCTTTTGAATCTGCTCGTTTGAAATTTCCCCCTTTTTTGCCTTTTCGATTTCCGATAATATTGCCTCTTTAATTAAAGACGGTTTTTTAGAGGCTTCAAAGCTTGTTATAATTATAAAAAGCCCGTCGTCAAGATATTGGGAATAAGAAGCCGAGATTGAATTAACAAGCCGGTTTTTCTCCTTTAGTTCCGTATTTAAAACAGAGCTGTTTGACCCGCCGAGTATAATTGAGAGAATATCAAGAGCAAAAGCGTCTTTTGAATTTTCGTATTTGGGAGCTTTGCAGGCTATTGCCATATACCCTTGCGCCGTGTCTTTTATTTCGTTTCTGACAAGGGGGCTTGATATGGGATAAATAGCCGGACGGGAATGTTTTTCAGATTTTATTTTATTTTTTTTGTCCGAAGGAAAAGCTTTTGAAATTTCTTTTATCGCATAATCGGCGTCGACATCTCCGGACACTATTGTTATCATATTTTCGGGAATATACCATTTGTTATAAAATTCTAAAATACGCTCCTTCGGGATTGTCGATATAACTTCTTTTGTTCCGATAACCGGACGTTTATAGGGGTGTGTATTATTGTTTGATGTATATATCAAATTAAAAAGATTATTATACACAACCTGAAGCGGGTTGTCGTTTCCTCTTGCAATTTCTTCAATTACAACGGCACGCTCTTTTTCAAGCTCAACGGATGGAATTAAGGGGTTCAAGAGCATATCGGAGTGAAGCTTCAAGGCAAGGTCAAATTCGCTTGAAGGGATAGTAATATAAAATTGGGTATAATCTTTTCCGGTTGCTGCGTTGGTTACCCCACCTTTTGATTCAAGCAGCCTGTCAAACTGCCCTGTCGGAACATTTTTTGAACCTTTAAAGAAAAGGTGTTCCAAAAAATGCGCAACCCCTGAGTTTGTATCATCCTCGTTTACGGAGCCCGTTTTTACCCAAGTGTTTATTGTAACAATAGGATTATCTCTGACTTCCTTAACAATTACCGTTTGTCCCGAATTTAATTTTTTATAAACATAATCCGCACAAAATGCGGGGGCGGAAACTGTAACAAAAAAGATTAAAAAAAACGCAATTTTTTTCATTTTATGTCCTTAACTTTTAATTCACAACACATCTGGCATGAAGAGAAACTTTTTGAATATTTAAGGTTTTTTCTGAAACATCTCATTTTCGTTTCGTTAAAAGCCTCTTTAAGCGGGGTGTCCGATACATTTGCAATTTTAAATGATAAACAAGGGTATACATCCCCCGATGGGTTAATCATCATGTTCGAGTAAGGATACTTACAGGGATAGTATATTAAAGACGGGTGGCGCGCCAGTAAATTAGGGTTTTTGGGGGCAAAAAAGCTTCTTATTCTTGATATAACATCATTTGTGCTCCCCCCTTCAAATTTAGGAGAAAACCTCAGTCTTGTGTTCGATTTTTTAGACAGAGAACATATCCTTTTATAAACATCTGTAAAATGCTCTACGTTAAAATAAGGGTCAATGTTATAAGAAGGCTCGTAAAAAACGGGTTCGAAATCAGGCTTTAAAACCGCATTTTGTTTTAAATTGTTATTTCTTAAAAAAGAAACCGACAGGTACTCAAATTTTTCCTTACTGCAATATTCATAAAGTTTATAAATATCTTCAATGTTGTTTTTTAAAACGATTGTTTTTATATCAACCATTGTTCCCGAATGCTTTCTTTTTTGGTTTACTGATTCAAGGTTTGATATAATTTTATCGAATATGCCCTCTTTCCCTCTGTTTATATCGTGGTTTTTGCCCCAGCCGTCCAAAGAAACGCTTAATAAAATTATTTTTGATTTAATAACGGCGTCAATGTTTTCTTCGTTCAACAAAATGCCGTTTGTTACGACATTCACTTTTCCGAAAACTCTTTTTGAAGCGTAACTTAGAATATCTCTAAAATCATCTCTTATAAAAGGCTCGCCCCCGACAAGAGTAATAAGCCCGTATTTTGGAATTTGAGATATTATGTTTATCCACTTTTCTTTCGGAAGCTCCTCAATGTTCCTTTGTTGGCCCACATAGCAATAAGGACACATAAGGTTGCACCTGTATGTAAGCTCAAGAAAATATCTTAAGGGGACAATCGCATGCCCTGTTTTATTCAAATAAGTTTTATATGAAATATCCGCATAAAGATTTCTTAAAAAATCAAACAGATATGAATAATTGATAAGCTTCATTAAATTTTCCGAAAGAGTTTTACAAAATTTAATTTTATATTACTACAATAACTTTTTATAGTAAAATTTGTAAAATAAAGAAAAGGAATGGCAGCAAACGCTTTTATGAAAAGGGATGAATCAAAATTAAACTCTGTTTCCGTGTGGAAAACCGCGCTTGAAATATTGAAAAAAAACGTCGCCCCTTCGACTTTTCAACCTTGGATTATTCCGCTTAAACCGGTTTTAGAGGAGGAAGAAGGGTATAAAAAAGATTGCTTTGTATTAAAATCTAATCAAGCGTTTGGGGTTGCGCACCTTAATCAAAAATTTCTCCCTGATATTCAAAACGCCGTTAACACTGCGCTTGGAGAAAGCATGCCCGTTGAGCTTATTTTTGTACCCGACAGTACAAAAAAGATTTCAAGGAAAAAAGAAAAAATATCCCTTATAAACGAGCGCAGGCTTGAAAACCTAAAACAAATGCAATCTTTCAGTTCGCTTAATTTAAAATATACTTTTGAAAATTTTGTTGCGGGAGAAAATTCCAAAGTTGCTTATAATGCCGCAAAGATAATATCCGAGGCGCCCGGGGGGAAATATAACCCGCTTTTTATATCGGGAGCGGCAGGTATCGGAAAAACTCACCTTATGCAGGCAATCGGGCATGAAATTTTAAAAAAATTTCCAAATTTGAAGGTAAAATATGCAAAAACCGAAGAGTTTACAAATCAGCTTATAGATTCTTGCAGAAAAGGCGCAGAGTCTTATTCCGACATGAAAAAATTTAGAGATAAATACAGAAACGTAGACGTTTTGCTTCTAGATGACATACAATTTGCGGAAGGCAAAAAACGAACCGAAGAAGAGATATTTAACACATTTGACGCGCTTTTTCATACGGGCAAACAGATTGTCTTTGCCTCGGATAGACCATGTGAAACTTTTGAAAAAACTCCGGATAGGCTGAAAAGCAGATATGAATGGGGCTTGTCGGTTGAAATTAAACCTCCGGATTTTAAAACAAGGTTCGAAATTATAAAAAACCATGCCAAAAGGTCAAATTTTGAAATAGGAGATGATGTGGCGGAATTCCTTGCAAAAAACTATTCTAAAAATGTACGTGAGCTGGAAGGGGCATATAACAAAGCAAGCGCATACGCCTCCATTCAGGGAATTGAATTGACTTTAAAGTATGCAAAAGAGATTTTAGGTTACAAAGAAAACAAAGAGCCTGTTACGGTTGATAAAATTATTGAAAAATGTGCCCAATTTTATAAAACCACTCCGGAGCTTATAAAAAGTTCTCAAAGAACGGGCGAAATCAAAGCCGCAAGGCAGGCTGCAATTTATTTATCAAGAGAAATGCTTGATTTAAGCCTTCCGAACATTGCAAAATTTTTCAACAGAAACCATACCACCGTTTTATACACTTATGAAAAATTAAAAAAAGATCTTATAGACAATAAAGAGCTTAAAGAAAAACTTTTTGAAATAAGAAAAAATATAACGGAATAAATTGAACTTTTCGATTAAAAAGAGTAAAATTTAATTATGACTTTAGAAAATCAAGACACAATCGAGGGCGGAAGCTTAAGGAAAAAAACCCGCACCAAACAAAAAAAGAAAAGCAGAAAGGTAAAATATTACCTTTCGTTTATGACCATCGTGCTTTTAGCATGCGTTATTCAGGTGGCTTACAGTGCCCTTTTAAACATTTCTAAAATCGTTATATATAAAGGAAAAATTACAAAATCTCAAGAGCTTAAACACCGTGCCGAATTAAAAAACAGACGTTTGAAAAACGAGCTTGAAAACTTTAATTCAATGCAAAAAGTCGAATCTATCGCAAGAAACAACCTTAAAATGGCTGCGGAAAATGAAGTCCTTGTAATTATCAACACCCCCGAAGAAGAACAAAAGCCCAAAACCGAAAAAGAAAAAATCATTGATTTTATAGAAAAAAATATCGCAAGAAAATTTGTCCAAGGAGAAAACAACAGCAATTTTGTCCTTCCTTAAATGATGTTAAAGTTTGATTTATGGACTATATTAAAATAAAACAGCTCTTGGCGGGCTTGCTGCGTTAATTGCGCATGCTTGTTTTATGGACTGCAAACTAAAACAGCTCCGTAAAATTTTACGGAGCTGCCAGGTATAATGAGTTGTCTCTTTCAAGATTATGCGCAGTTGACCTATAGCGCATGTGGGGTTGCTTCGGGCGTTTGCCCGTTTCGGGTTATTTAACCGACGCCAAATCGGGCTTTATGCCAAACCCGCTATTGACGCCCTTAACGGCAGCATAAGCAACGCTGCGGCGTTTTTTAGCGCCGTTTAAAATCGTCAGAATACAGGGGGAATTATTGGAGGAAGGATATATTGCCTTTTTTAACATTAATTAAATCCTCAAGAAGTTATCTCATATATAATTATTTCGGACAAGCAAGAGGTTAACTTGAGAAATTTAAATAATTTTGTTACAAAAGTTAAAAACTGATTTTATTGTTTTGAATAAGCTCCATCAAGTCTGAATATCCGCCGATTCGTCTGCCGTCAATAATTATCTGGGGAACGGTAACTTCACCTTTTATATTAAACTTTTTTTGAAGTTTGGTAAATTCCTCTTCTTCGTTTCCGTCAATTTCGTATTCAATAAATTTAATGCCTTTGTTTTCAAAAAATTTTTTTGCCTTAGCGCAATAGGGGCAGTAAGAAAGAGTGTAAATTTCAACATTCATAAATTAACCTTTCAAAATAAAACTTATAACTTATTTAATATAAGTTTTATACTCTCTTTCTCATCTTGCGCAATATCCAACTTGATATAATCCTCAAAATATTCTCTTGCCGACTCAATATCTCCTCTTGCCTTAAACAGCAGTCCCAATTTTTTATAAGAATAAGGGAAACGTTCATTTAGCGTAACGGCTTTAAGGTGCGCCGAAATGGCTTTATCAGGTTCGTTGTTTCCTTCGTATGCACACCCTAAATTGTAATATATAACGGGGCTTTGATGATTTTCAAGAACAACCTCGTAATTTGCTATGGCGCTGTAATAATCCCCCATTTCAAATTGAAGCCTTGCAAGCTCATAATTTATTTCGTAATTGTCAGGATACGCCTCCTCGAGCCTTCCTAAAAGCTCAAACGCATCATCAAATCTGCAATCAATTATAAGGTGTCTTGCATATTCGATTCCGTCAATATTTTGTTGTTCTTGCCCGTCTTTTTTGTCCATGATTTAATTATAATATAAAAAGAAAAAAGGAATTAAATATGTCGGGACATTCAAAATGGGCAAACATTAAACACAAAAAAGCAAAAACGGACGCCTTAAGGGGTGCGAGCTTTGCTAAGTTTTCAAGAGAAATTATAATCGCCGCTAAAATGGGCGGGGGCGACCCTGCGGGAAATTTCAGGCTTAGAACCGCAATTGATAAAGCGAAAGCAGGCGGGCTTCCAAATGACAATATAAAACGCGCCATTGAAAAAGGCGCGGGAGGCGCCGGCGGAGATAGCTATGAAGAGTTGACTTATGAAGGTTACGGCGCAGGGGGTGTTGCTGTCTTTATAGAGGCGGCAACCGATAACAGGAACAGAACTGCAGGCGACATAAGAAGCTTTTTTACGAAATTCGGGGGGAACCTCGGCGCAGACGGGTGTGTCGGCTGGATGTTCGAGCCGGTCGGAATAATCACGTTTGATAAGGTTACAGAATCCGAAAATAAAAAAGAAAAACCAAAAGTAATCGGGCTTGAAGAGATTCTTGAAGTCAGCCTTGAGTTTGAACCTAAAGATGTTTATGAAGAAGAGGACGAAATCAAAGTTTTGACCTCGCCCGATAACTTGCAGTCTACGACCGAAGGGCTTGAAAAATTGGGATACAAAGCAAAGACTGCCGAAAATACAAGAATTCCCTCCAATTCGGTTGAAGTAACCGACCCTGAAATTGCAAAAAAAGTTTTGCTGTTAATGGAAAAATTGGAAGAGCATGATGATGTTCAAAATGTATATTCTAATTTTGATATAGATGACGAATTAATGGAAAAGGTAAATATTTAAGTGTTAACTAAAGAAATTTTCAGCCCGAATGACGGTCAACAAAAGGGCATAAATCATATTGCCGGTCCTATCATGCTCTTAGCAGGTCCCGGAACGGGCAAAACATATACACTCGTTAAAAGAGTAGAAAAAATGCTTGAAAAAGGGATAGAGCCCGAGAGCATTTTATGCCTTACGTTTTCAGACGCAGCCTCAACCGAGATGAAATCAAGGCTGATTTCATCAATCGGAGCAAAGGGCGGCGGGGTGTATGTTTCTACATATCATAGTTTTTGTATGGATATAATAAGGGGGAACCCTTCCCGATTTGAAATGGCACAAGGGGTTCAAACCGCAGATGACATAACAAAGCAAGCTATTTTAAAAGAATCAATAGATGAATATCTGACATCAAATAAAATTGAGTTTTTAAAAGATAAATGGGGAAATAAATATTTTTATATTTCAAGTATACTGGCGGGAATTGAAACCATAAAAAGAGAAAGAACAACAAAAGAAGAGTTTTTTAATTATCTTGAACATAATGAAGGCTGGGTTCCTTATCTTAATTCGCTTTATATCGAAAAAAAGGAAAGAGAGAAAAAAGGCAAGCTTACAAAAACTTGTCTTGCGCAAATCGAAAATCAAGAGAAAAAAATAGGCAAGGCAAGTGAATTTTATTCAATTTTTGAAATATATCAAAAAAAGATGAGCGAGAATAATTTAATTGATTACTCGGATATGATTAATCTTGTTCTTGATAAGGTCGAGGGGGATGAAAACTTTTTAGAGGAGGTTACAAAAGATTTTAAATATGTTCTTGTGGATGAATATCAAGACACAAGCAAGGTTCAAAACGAAATAATATTCAATATCCTAAAAGGTGCCAAAACCGAAAATATATTCGTTGTCGGGGATGATGACCAAATTATATATTCTTTTCAAGGGGCAAGAAGCAGAAACCTTAACGATTTTTTAGAAAAATTTAAAAATGCGGAAATTATCCCCCTGAAAGAAAACAGACGCTCAACTCAAACCATTCTTGATTTTGCGCAAATTTTAATTGACGAGGACCCTTTCAGATTAACAAAAACAGCGGGAATTGAAAAAAAATTAATTGCAAAAAATGAAGAAATAATTTCAAAAGACAGAAAAATTAAGTTTAATATATTTCAAGACACAATCCAAGAGGATAATAAAACGGTCGATGAGATAGAATCTCTTATAAAATCCGGCGTTAAGCCGT
>CAYUWO010000064.1:0-9277 GCA_964448535.1 uncultured Gammaproteobacteria bacterium
CGCTTGAAGCGCCTATAATAAGAGAAGTATGCGGGGAAGATTTCTTAATTGTCTGTCCGGCTGTTCGCCCTACTTGGAGCGTAGTAAACGATCAAGTAAGGGTTACAACACCCTCATCGGCAATTAAAGCGGGCGTTGATTATATGGTCGTAGGACGCCCCGTTACAAGCGCAAATGATAAAATCGGGGCGATTGAGCTTATTACTCAAGAAATCACGGACGCACTCGTATCAGAGGACAAAACTTTAAAGATATAAAAGGGGTTCAAAATGAAATTCAGGTCGATTTTTGGTGTTCCAAAAGAACTTAAAGAGGACGAAAATAGGGTCGCCCTCACCCCTGATTCCGTTAAAATTTTAACGGATGACAGTCATGAAGTATACATTGAAAAAGACGCAGGAATTTTAAGCGGCTTTACGGATGAGATGTTTATTCATGCCGGTGCCAAAATTGTTAATACAAAAGAAGAGCTTTGGCAAATTGCAAACGTTATTGTCAAAGTTAAAGAGCCGCAGCCCGAAGAATATCCTTTATTCAGAGAAAATCAAATTATTTTTTGCTATATGCACCTTGCGGTAGCACCCGAACTTACAAAAAATCTTATTAAGAAAAAGGTTTGTGCAATTTGTGCGGAATCAATTAAAATGGCTAACGGAGAATTTCCGCTTTTAAGACCTATGAGCGAAGTTGCGGGAAGAATGAGCATTCAATTAGGGGCGCATTTTTTAGAAATTACAAACGGGGGCTCGGGAGTTCTTTTAGGGGGCGTCCCCGGTGTTTCTCCCGGAAAAGTTGTTATTGTGGGCGGGGGCGTAGTCGGCACTAACGCAGCAAAAACGGCTCTTGGCATGGGTGCGGATGTTTCGGTTTTAGATATTGATTCAAAACGTTTAGCCATGCTCGATTTGCTTTTTAACGGCTCAATAAAAACGCACTACAGCAATTCGACCACAATTTTAGAGGAAGCAAAAAAGGCGGATATTCTTGTTACATGTGTTTTTATTCCTGACACAAAGGCGCCCGTGTTATTAAGCGAAGAATTGGTTAAGCAAATGAAAAAAGGGTCGTTTTTGATTGACGTTTCAATTGATCAGGGCGGAAACGTAGAAACCACGACAGGCAGACTTACCACGTTAAAAAATCCGGTATATAAAATGCATGGAATTACGCACTGTGCAATTCCCAATATACCGTCTCTCGTTCCGAGAGCCTCATCTTATGCTTATTCCTATGCTATTTTGCCCTATATAATCAAAATAGCCGAGCTTGGAGGTTTTACCGCAATGAGAGATTATGAACCTCTTGCAACGGGTATAAACACATTTAAAGGCGAGGTTACAAACCTTGAACTTGCAAAAACTTTTGGTTACAATCACACAGAGCTTTCTCAGCTCGTCGGATTTAAGGTGAAATAATGGATAAAACCAAAATTAAAAGAGTAGTTTTTAAATTCGGCACAAACATTCTAAGGAATGAAGAAGGGGATATTTGTCTTTCGAGGCTTTATTCCTTTATTGAGGACATCGCTCGCCTGTATAGAGAAGGGAAGGAGGTTTTAATCGTAACTTCAGGGGCGGTCGGCTTAGGAATTAAAAAACTTGGCTTGACGAACCCCGAAACCGTTGTTGACAAGCAAGCGGCAGCGTCAATAGGTCAGCCCATGCTTATTGAAATTTGGCAGGACGGATTTGATCGGTTTGGAATAAATATTTCTCAAATTCTTTTAATTGAGGATGATTTTTCAAACAGAAGGAGATATTTAAGCTTAAGAAGCACACTGTCAAGGCTCTTAGAGCATGGAATAATACCCGTTATTAACCAAAATGACGTAGTCTTGCCTTCGCAATTAGAGCATGTAAGTTTTTCGGATAATGACAAGCTTTCTGCGCTTGTCGCAAGCAAGCTGGACGCCGATTTACTCGTTATGGTGTCTGACATTGACGGGCTTTTTGATAAAAACCCCAAGGAATTTAAAGACGCAAAACTTATCTCAACCGTTCAAAAAGTTACCCCCAAAATTGAAAAACTGGCTTCCGGCGCTTCAATGGGCGGGAGAGGCGGCATGATTACAAAATTGAACGCCGCAAAAGTAGTGACAAATTCCGGCTCGAATGCTATGATTGTAAACGGACTTGTGCCGAACATTATTAAAAAAGTTTTCACGGAGGACAACATAGGAACTCTGTTTTTATCAAACAACAAGTTGTCGTCCAAACAAAGATGGATTGCTTACGCAACGAATGTCAGAGGCGAAATTGTCGTTAACAAAGGGGCAAGATCGGCATTAATCGAAAAACAAACAAGTTTGCTTCCGATTGGAGTTTCGGAAATAAAAGGCGAATTTGAATCGGGCGAAGTTGTTTGTATATTAGATGAAAACGGAAATGAATTTGCAAGAGGGGTCGCAAATTATAATTCCGTTGAGTGTACAAAAATTTTAGGCAAGCACAGCAGTGAAATAAAGGCGGTGCTTGGCTATATGCAAAGTGATGATTTAATTAACAAGGATAATTTGGTAGTTTTATGAACAAAAATATTTTAGAAATCGTAGAAAAAGCAAACAGCGCAAAAGTCGCTTTATTAAACATTGAAAGCAATTTAAAAGATGAAGCTCTGGTGAGAGTATCTCAAGGTATTGAAAAATACAGTAATGCAATTTTTGAGGCAAACAAAAAAGACCTTGAAAATGCAAGCCGTCTTTTAGAAAATGGAGAAATCACACAGGCTGTATATGACAGATTGAAGCTTGATGAATACAAAATAAAAGTCATGATTAAAGAGCTTTATGACGTTATACGCCTCAAAGACCCTGTTAACAATGTTTTATTGGCAAGAGAACTTGACGACGGGCTTATTTTAAATAAAGTTTCATGCCCTATAGGGTTAATCGGTATAATTTTTGAAGCCCGCCCCGATGTAATAATTCAAGTAAGCGCACTTACGATTAAATCGGGCAATGCCGTAATTTTAAAAGGCGGAAAAGAAGCGGACAATACAAATAAAATTTTATTTGAAATTGTCAGAAATGCGCTTATTGAAACGAAAGGCTTTCCGGTTGAGGCAGTAAATCTTGTCTTGTCCCATGACGATATTAAATCAATGCTTGAACTTGACAACTATATCGATTTAATAATTCCGAGAGGTTCAAACAAACTTGTAGCTTATATACAAGAAAACACTAAAATTCCCGTTTTAGGGCATGCTTCGGGAATATGCCACACATTTATTGACGAATCCGCAAAAAAAGAAATGGCGGAAAAAATCATTATTGATGCGAAAACGCAATATCCTTCCGCATGTAACAGCACGGAAACCCTGCTTGTACACAAAAATTATCCTTATTTAGAGGATTTAAAAAATGTTCTTATAAATAACGGGGTTAAAATTATTGAAAATCCGGAAAAATATGATTTTGAATATCTGGACAAAACCATCTCTTTTAAAATTGTCGAATCTTTGGACGAAGCAATTAACCATGTGAATAAATACGGCTCCGGACACACCGATTCCATAATAACCGAAAACTCGGATAATGTTCAAAAGTTTATGACGCTGGTAGATTCAGCCAATGTTTTTCATAACGCTTCAACAAGATTTTCTGACGGTTACAGATACGGCTTCGGAGCGGAAGTCGGCATATCAACCAATAAAGCCTTTGCAAGAGGTCCCGTTGGCATAGAGGGGCTTTGCACATACAAATATAAGCTGTATGGCAGCGGGCAAACGGTTGGTGAATATTCAAAAGGGGGAAGCAAGCGGTTTCACCGCAAAAACCTTTAGAAAAAGGAAGTTAAATTGACAAACACCGAATTGATACAGCAGATAAACAAACTAAAAAAGGAAAAAAACGCAATAATTCTTGCGCACTGTTATCAGAATATTGAAATAGATGAAGTTGCTGATTTTGTGGGCGATTCCTTGGGTTTAAGCAAGCTTGCCGCAAAAACGAATGCCGATATTATAGTTTTTGCGGGAGTTTATTTTATGGCTGAAACCGCAAAAATACTGTCGCCCAACAAAAAAGTTCTGCTTCCGAATTTAAAATCCGGATGTAACATGGCAGATATGATTGATATCAGGCTTGTTCGAGAGTTTAAAAGCAAAAATCCCAATGTTCCGCTTGTATGCTATGTTAATTCACCGGCAGAAGTCAAAGCCGAATGCGAGATTTGCTGTACAAGCGCAAATGCGGTCGAAGTTGTTGAATCGCTTGGGGTAAACAAGGTTCTGTTTGCTCCCGACTGTTATCTTGGAAGCTATGTTGCAGCAAAATTGCCCCATATCGAGGTTGTTTCCTTTCCGGGTTATTGCCCCACTCACCTTAGAATTGCTCCGGATGATATCATAAAAGCAAAAGAGAAATATAAAGGGGGGGTTGCTCTTGTTCATCCGGAATGCCGTAAAGAAGTCGCAAAGCTTTCCGATTTTATAGGTTCCACAACTCAAATTTTTAATTACGTTAAAAACACAAATTATAAAACCTATATAATTTGCACGGAAAAAGGAGTTAAAGACCGTCTTGAAAGAGATTACAAAGACAAACAATTTATTCTTGCAAATGATAAAACAGTCTGCCATAATATGAAACAAAATTCGCTTGAAGATATTTTAAATGCGCTTAAAAATGAAGAATATGAGGTTAATGTTGACCCGAACATTGCAGAGTGCGCACTTAATTCAATAAATAAAATGATTTCGATTAAGGCGCCCGTTTCAAAAGGATAGCTTATGGACGATAAAATTGAAAAAGTTTCGGAAGATTTATATGCCGACACAGATTTTGAGGATGATGAAGAATTAAATAACTCATATTTTATTGGAATTGAGCCGAAAAATATTAAGATTATCGAAAAAAAAGAGGAAAAAACTTCTCAATTTTATGACGGCTCAAATAAGCTTCTTGCCGAAAAAATTATTGAAAAAAAATCAGGCAAAATAATTGAGATTAAATATGACCCTATGGGCTTTAAAGTTTCATATATTGAAAAAGACAAAAATAAAAGACTCACAAAAAGCATAAAATATTATGAAAACGGTCAGCAAAAGATGGTAACGGATTACGGCAAAAACGGAGATTATAAATCTTTGGCGTTTAATGTAGACGGCTCAAGACAATCTTACGTTGAAAAACATAAAGACGGCACGGCAGACGCTATCTACTATGATGCGGACGGCAAGGGCAATAACGTGGTCGTTAAAATGGACTCTAACAAGGAAGTTTTGGAAAAAAGAGTTGTAAAAGGGTAATATTTTAGGATATAAGGCTTGTTTTAAACGCTTTTAAATTTAGATTTTGAAACCCTGTTTAAAGAGAGAAAAATTTAAAAAAATAGTATTTGCCAATTCTTCTTGTTTGTAATATAAAAAGAGAGTAGTATTACTAGATAAGGAGCCTAAATATGGTAAATGTAGCAATCAACGGCTTTGGCAGAATCGGCAGAAACACTTTACGCGCCGCTATCAAAGAAGGTATTTTCGACAAAATTAATTATGTTGCAATTAACGACCCCGGTTTAACCCCCGCTAATGCAGCACATGTTTTTAAATATGACTCTGTTATGGGCAAATTTGATGGAACGGTCGAAGTTGCGGATGACGGTCTTGTAATCAATGGCAAAAAAATTAAATTCTACGCTGAAAAAGATCCTGCGGCTTTACCTTGGAAAGAATTAAACGTTGATGTTGTTGTTGAATCAACAGGTTTTTACACAGACGCAACAAAAGCGCATGCTCATATTGATGCAGGCGCAAAGAAAGTTATCATTTCAGCACCCGCTAAAAATGAGGACAAAACAATCGTTTTGGGTGTTAACGACAAAGAATATGACACAACAAAACATCACGTCATTTCAATGGCATCTTGCACAACAAATTGCTTAGCGCCCGTTGCTAAGGTTTTGGATGAAAAATTCGGCATTGTTAAAGGTTTAATGACAACCGTTCACTCATATACGGGCGATCAAAGAATTTTAGACGCCGGTCATAAAGACCCCCGCCGTGCAAGAGCAGGCGCTTTAAACATCGTTCCCACAACAACAGGTGCTGCTAAAGCAGTTGCGCTCGTTTTACCTCAATTAAAAGGAAAGCTGAACGGCTTTGCTATGAGAGTTCCTACCCCCGATGTTTCAGTCGTCGATGTTGTTGTTGAAACATCAAAACCCGTTACCGTTGAATCAGTTAACGCAGCACTAAAAGAAGCTGCTGACGGGCATGTATTATGCTACTGTGAAGAACCGCTTGTATCAACGGATTACATCGGAACTTCTCAATCTTCAACCGTTGACGCCGCATTAACAATGACAATGGGCGACAACATGGTTAAAGTTGTTTCATGGTATGATAACGAATGTGGCTATTCAACAAGGTTAGCCGAAACAACATTAATGGTTGCTTCAAAATTATAATAATCCTTAAAACAGACAAAGCACGATAAGGCTCTTAAAATTAAGAGCCTTATTTTTTTATATTCCTATAGTTGTTTTTATCTTTTTTACTATCCGGATTTTTGCAAACGTGCAAGCCTTTGATATTCTTTTGCCTTTAACATAAGGGCGTATGATTTTTGCTTGTTGCCCTTTTTGTCCATTAAAATTGAGGCTTCTGTATAATTTTTAGCTAAAGTTTCGTAATCTTCTTTAACTTCCGTATTTTGAGCAAGTGCGCTATAGGTTTTAAGGGCTTTTGAATCTTCTCCTATATATTTATAATTATCCGCAACTTCAAGATATGTGTTCGCTATGGTTTTTGGGTTTCCGGATTCAACTGCCGATTCAAGAGCAAGGTCGCAAAAATTTTGCGTATTTTCTGCGTCATAAATTCTTGAAAACATTGAGGCTATATATCTTAGTGCGCGGGTTTTTCCCTGAATGTTGTTTACCTCCTCAGAGCTTTCTATAGCTCTTGAATATCTGTCCATAGCCGGCTCAAAACGGGCATAATCATCATAAATGTTGCCCATTTTAATATTAGCTTGTGCCTTTAAGTTTCCGTCCTTGCAATTTGTTGCTTTATGATAATCAATTAAGGCAAGTTCCGCAAAATCATAAGAATCAAATACTTTCCCGCGCTCAAAATAAATTGCGGATTTTAAATTAATGTTTGAGCTTCCCTGTATAAGCTCTATAGCCTCGTCATACAATTTTAGAGTGTTGTAAAGGTCGCCGCCGTTATTATAAAAAGTTTTTGCCCTCCCTAAAATTTCTCTTGCCTTTGCTTCGTTTTCGGTTTTTGCAATATAGGAGGAGGCTTCTTTTGGGTCAACTTCCGATTTTAAAGGTACGGGGGCTGTATATTCGGATGGAACAATGTCTGAAGGCGAAACTTCATTTAAAGAGCCGGATGTTGAAATGAAGGGCGTGTTTTGTGTATTTTCGGTTTCCTGCGTCTGTTTTATGTCGTCTTTAGATATAATTTCGGGTTCAATGGGGGGTTCAAAGGGGGCAAATTGAAGCTCGTTAACGTTATTTTGAGCAATATAACTTGGCTGATATGCATTTATTGCGGCGCTTGAATTAACGCCCGAGGGTGCCGAGGCGCTTTTAGGAGGAATATATGCGCTTTTAGGGAAGTTTTTTTTAGGAGGGATTTTTACTTTGAATTCTTCATTTATTTCGTTAGGGTCCGGTTTTAAATTTATTTTTTGCAAAAAAAGTGCTTCAACCCAGTCTTGAACGACTTTTGACGGCTTTTTCAAACTTTCTTGAATGTATTTATCCGTAACTCTTGCGGCATTTTTTAAGTTTGCAAGAACAATTTCTCTCGAGGGGTCTTTTTTAAAAGTTTCTTTAGCTGCAAGCTCAAGATAGGATTCAACCTCCTCTTTTACGTCATCCGGCGAATTTATAGCAGCAATCGTGCTTCTGAAGTCTTGTAAAACCTGAGCGATATTTATTTGATTTTTAGTATAATCAATTGCGACTTTACTGCCGTTGGGGAATCTGTTGCTTCTGCCTTCGCTGTCGGGGTTCAGGGGGGTTTGGTTTGCTTCCTTTTTTTCTTCATCGCCAGTTCTTCTTGCCCCCTGATTTTGAGGGTAATTTCTGTAGCGAATATTAACCGGATTAGCAACATTATAATTAAACAATTTGACCCCTTAAGATAGGTTGGCTTGCCTATCCCTCCCTAATGGTAAGTATAGGCTAATTCTTACATTTTGGATTCATTCAAACGACCGATTTTTAAAGCTTCAATACCATGATTAATTATTTTTGAAGTAAAATCAAATATTGGTTAAAATTTATGAACTATATTTTTGTCTTTTTAATACTGGCTTCCGTTATAATCGGAGGAATCCAAGGTAAAATTGCCGATGTGGTTAATGCCATGTTGACGTCAAGCCAAAGAGCCGTTGAGGTTTCAATTTCTCTGATAGGGATTATGGCTTTTTGGCTTGGGATAGTTAAAATTGCTCAAAAATCCGGACTTGTAAATTTATTCTCAAAGCTTATTTCTCCCTTTTTAAGGTTAGTGTTTAATGAAATTCCAAAAAATTCTCCCGCATTTTCAAACATATCTCTGAACATCGCAGCAAATGCCCTCGGGCTCACCAATGCAGCAACCCCCTTCGGAATAAAGGCAATGCAGGAATTAAAAAAAGAGGGCGGCGACAAAGATTTGGCAACAAATTCAATGTGTATGTTTTTGGGGATAAACACGGCGGGTTTTCAATTGGTTCCTGCGGCTGCCATAGCCATTTTGACGGCATCGGGCGCAAAAAATCCGACGGAAATTATAATTCCCACTCTGATTGTTACAAGTTTTGCCTTTATTGTCGCAATAATCTCAGCGAAGCTTTTTTCAAAATTTTATAAGGAAAGGGCTTAAATGAAAGAAATTTTAAGCCTTATATCGCTTTGGATTCTCCCCGTTATGACAACCGTTATTTTGATTTGGGGAATGATAAAAAAAGTGCCCTGTTATGAAACATTTACAACCGGAGCAAAAGAAGGGCTCTTTGTTGCAATAAAAATTCTGCCCTATCTTGTTGCAATAATTGTATCGGTTTCAATGTTTCGGGCAAGTGGCGCAATTGATTTAATATCAAACAGTTTATCGCATGTTTTGGAAAATTTTAATATTCCGCCGGATGTTCTTCCTATGATGATAACAAGGTCGCTATCCGGAAGCGCAACTTTAGGCATACTATCCGACATAACAAGCTCAACGGGCGCCGATTCTTACGCCTCAAAATTAGCCGCCGTCATTGCGGGAAGCTCGGAAACCACATTTTATGTTCTTGCGGTTTATTTTGGAGCTATAGGCATAAAAAAAATTCGCT
>CAYUWO010000065.1:0-8891 GCA_964448535.1 uncultured Gammaproteobacteria bacterium
GGGGCACAAAAAAACCCTTAGCAAAATATTCCATTGAGTCTTTACTTATGAATAACGAAAAAAAGAGAAAATAAGGGCAATTTTTTTTGTAATTTTGTTTTATAATCAGTGTAGGCAAAGACACTGATTTTATTATGCAAATACAAAGTAATCTTTTACAAAATTATATTAAAACCTCATCGGGCGCTATGCAAAATACTACAACACGTCCGCTTGTGTCCGAGTCTGATTTTAAAACCGGCGAGCCTTCCGCTGACACTTTTAAAAAGGAGCCCTCCTCCAAAAAAGCTAAAATTGCTAAAATAGCCCTTATTTCGGCGGCGTCAATCTCGCTTATTGCCGGCGCCGGTATCGCATTTAGGAGTAAAGGCGGTATTAAGAACTCTTTTAAAGAGATGTGCTCTAACATAAAATCGTATTTATCTTCCGAAAGTTCGGGGGCTGAAAAAGTTGTTAATAAAGCTAAAAGCGCAGTTGAAAATATAGGCGAATATCAAAACGGCGCAAACAATATCGGAAATATTAAAGATTCCGTTGCAAGACATTATTTAATGAAAATTCCGGGCTTTGAAAAAGTTGACAATTTCTTAACCGGATTATACAACAAGGGGATTGTCAAAACCGTTGCGAGAAAATATCAAAACGCCCAAAATGCGGTTATCGAAGCGGATAAATCAATAATCGGCAAGATTTCGGAATCGGGGCTTGATGAAGTTTCCGTAAACAGGCTGTATGAGCTTGCGGGGAAAAGGGAGCGCAATATTATAGATTTGGCTTCACAAGACGCCGTTAAGTCCAGATTCGATAAAGTAAACAAATCAATGGAAAGGCTCGATAAAGGCGCATTTAACACGGTTAAAAAACTTAAACGTGAAAATTTATCTGAAGAAGCAAAAAGGCTCTCGAAAACAAGTGTTTCGGAAGTAAGGCTGGATAAAGCAAAAAAACTTCAAAATAACTTGCTCTCTAATTTTGAAAATTTCGGCTTAACGGAAAATGAAACCGCAGAGTTAAAAGAGCTTGTGTCAAAAGTTGCCGGCAACGACAGCGAACTTGTTCAAAAATTTGAAGAATCAACGGATAAATTAAAAAAGGTTCTTTTAACCGAAAAGGGCGATATGTTTGATAAATTAAGGGACATAAACCACGGAAGCGCCCCCGGAGATGTCCTCGGTATATTAAGTACATTGGGGCTTTTAGGGATATACACCGCTCAGGCTGATTCAAAAGAAGAAAAAGTCAGTGTAAGTTTAACAACGGGCATTCCCCTTATTGCAACGCTCGGGACAACAATTGTTGCCACTCTTAATATGGTAAGCGGCGCAAAAGCTCTTGCTCTTGCCGGTTTAACAGGTTTTGCCGCAAACGTAGCCGGTAAAGCGATTAACAACAGCTATCAAAAAGCCCATGGCGGGGCACCCGAAAAAACAATTGCAACCATTGAAGATTGTCCGAACATATTAAAAGATGCCGCCAACACAGGTATTAACATTATTGACGGCACCTTAAGAAAATAATTTTAATTATTCTTCAATTGCAATAACGCTAACGGGGCAGCTTTCCGCAGCCTCCTTGACAGCGTCTTCGTTGTCTGCAACTTTTGAATTGTCAGCAACTGCAACGTCTTCAACTTTGAATACGTCAGGACAGAATGATTCGCAAGCGCCGCAAGCGATGCAACCGTCTTCGATGGTAACTTTCATGTTTTACTCCTTAATTTTAAAAGTACAAAGAATATCATACATTCAAAAAATTAAAATGCAAGCTGCTCATTCGAATGCAGACTATTCGTCTATGTAAATTTCTTCAAGGTTATGCGTTGCTCCGCCAAGCGGGGTCGGGAAAACATTTTTAAATTTTTTCCTGACGGCAACTATATTAAGGGGACTGTATAAATAAATGACAGGGTTATTTTCTGCGACAATTTCCTGATATTTATCATAGAGCTTTTTTCTTTTGTCAAAATCAAGCTCGATTGCCGCTTTGTCAAATATCAAATTAAGCTCTCTCTCAAACGGCAATAGCTCGTCCGTTGATTTATCATCATTGCCGCTTCTCTGGTTAAACAAATGCAGAGGGCCGTTTGAATTCCATACGTTATACCCCGAATGCGGCTCCAGAGGGTTTCCGGTCAGCGCAATAATAATCGCCTCCCAATCAAGCGAATTAGAAAGCTTATTAACAAGAGAGTTGAATTCAACGGGTTTAAAATTGACGATAATTCCCAGTTTTGATAAATCTTCTTTTATGCTCACTCCCGTTGCTTCTCTTTGGGTGTTGCCGGCGTTTGTTAAAAGCTCAAATTCAACTTTGTTTCCTTCTTTGTCGTATAAAACCCCGTCTTTTTTATGGAATCCGGATTTTGACAACAGCTCTAACGCTTTTTGATAATCTTGAACATGTCCTTTTGCAAGTTCTTTATTTAAAAATATTGAGGGAATGCCCTCTGCCGTATATAAAGGCTCTCCGACCCCCGATAAAACATTTAAAACGAGGTTTTCTCTGTCTATTGCCCAATCAATTGCCGCTCTGAAGTTTTTATCGTTGAACCATTTTTGTTTAACGGGGTTGACGTAAAACTTCCCCGTTGTTTTGTTTTTTCTTTTGTTTAAATTAAACACAATAAAGCTTGTGTTTGTTGTGGGGCCTAAATTGTATAAAATATAATCGGATTTTTTTTCATTTTCTCTGTATTTTGATATCATATTTCCGGAAATTGTCGCAGTGTCGGTTTCTTTCGCTTCAAATTTAATAATATCGTTATTTAAATCCCCCGTAATTAATACCAGATATCGGTCAAGATAGGGGAGCTTGTTTCCTTTTTTGTCAATAACGTAATAATTAGGATTCCTGACATATACGAGCCTTTGGGCGGGTATGTATTCTTTTAAAATGAACGCTCCGGAAACAACAAGGTCTTTAGGATTAATATCGGTTGATTGATATGTTCTGAAAAAGTCTTTCCCTTTGTCTGTCGCTGTTTTAAAAATGTGTTTCGGCGCAATGGGGCCCGTTAAATTTCTTAAAAAGGGCGCAAACGGAACCCGAGTTGTAAATTTAATCGTATAGTTATCAATTTTTTCAACGGTGGGAAGGTTTCCGTTTATCATCATTGAATCTCTTGCGCTTGTATCTCCGAACCCGCCAAAAATTAAGGTGTCGTATGTATAAAAAACGTCATCTGCCGTAATTTCTTTTCCGTCAGACCATTTTAGCCCTTTTCTTAATTTAATTATATAAGTTTTTTTATCGGGTAAAATCTCTAAACTTTTTGCAAGTCTGGGGAACACGCTTCCGTTGTAAGGGTCTGTATAAAAAAGCCCGTCATACATTATTCCCGACAATGAAGATGAAGTTGCGTCATTTGCATTAAACGGGTTGAAAGTTTTGGGGCCTTCTCCTATGGTTGACGTTACGAGGCTCCCTCCGTATTTACCCGTATTTCCCCTTGAAACAAGATAATCAACCCCGTTTACCGTTTTGGTTTCGGGAGAATTAAAGCTGTATTTTGGCGTATCAAGCGGTCTTAAATTTGAATTTCCGATAACTTCGTTATATCCTTTATCTTTTTTAATACAAAGTGAAAGAAAAAAAACGCATATTAAAAAAATTAAAAAAATGTATACAACTTTTTTCATAATTATTGATTTTACCACAAGTGTTTGATATAAAAAGTGTAGAGATAGGTAAAATCATGAGAATATTGGTAACCGGCGCAACAGGGCTTCTTGGTCAGGAATTATGCCCCATGCTTGATGAAATCGGGGCGCAATACTGGGCGACCAACAGCAAAATTTTTGATATAACAAATGAAAAAATGGTTAATGAAATTATGAACAAAGTAAGTTTAGATTTTATTATTCATTTAGCTGCGTACACAAATGTTGACAAGGCGGAAGTTGCAAAAGAAGAAGCTTTTAAGGTTAATCATATCGGCACAAAAAATATGGCAAGGATAGCCAAAAAGCTTGATGTCCCGATTTTATACATCAGCACTTCAAGCGTTTTTGACGGCGAAAACGACACCCCTTATAAACCCTGCGATAAGACTCACCCCATTAACGTTTACGGAATGTCCAAGTTAAAAGGGGAAGAAGAAATAAGAAAAATTACAAAAAAGCACTACATAATAAGAACAGGCTCGCTTTACGGCAAAGGCGGAAACAACTATGTTGACGCTATGCTTACCTATTCAATGTTTAATAACGACATAAGCGTTCTTGACGATGAAATATCAAGCCCCACATGGACAAAAGACTTGTCAAAAGAAATTATAAAGATTATCATGGAACATAAGCCCTACGGCACATATCATATAGCTTCGTCCGGAAAAGCAAGCTATTATGAGCTTACAAAGAAAATTTTTGATATAAAAAAGAGAAACGTGAATGTTAAAAGGATTGAAAAAACCGATTTTCCAAGGCCCGCCAAACGCCCCAAATACAGCGTTTTAGACAGTGAAAACCTGCTTCCCGACTGGCAGGAATCATTAAGGAATTATCTTCTTACGCAATAAAGTCTTATCTTTTTAAAGTCGTTAAAACGTTGTATTTACTACTTAATAATTTGCAAATATAATTTTAATCATATAATATAAGACCATCACAATCCGGGAGATTATTAAATGAAAAAGTTCTTAATAAAATTATTTACTTTGGCTGTAATGGCTGTTGGGTTAGCCTCTGCTCCCTCTTTTGCCGTGGAAGAATTTCCTGATGTAGGGTCCGATTACTGGTCATACGATGCCATTATGTATTTTAAAGATAAAAATGTCTTATCCGGATATCCCGACGGCTATTTTCGCCCTGACGACAAAGTTACGCGTGCGGAATTTGCAACCATAATTACAAAGGCTCTCGGCTTAAGAAATTTAGACGAAATTACGTTTATGAATTATAAGGATGTGGACAGCAACTATTGGGCATATTACGACATTATGCTCGGCTCTTACTATAATTTAATCCATGGCACACCCGACAGCATGTTTTATCCTAAGAATTATATAACCCGTCTTGAAATAATTATGATAGTTATGAAGGCTCTCTCCATTAAGGAGATAACCGAGCAGGAGGCGCTTGAATTCCTTTCTGTTTATAAAGACGCAAACGAAGTTCCTTATTGGGCAACTTTAACGGTTGGCAAGGCGCAGCAGCTCGGGCTCATTGTGCTTTTGCCCAATAAAGAGGACACTATTCTTCCTAATCAGTATGCCACAAGGGGCGAACTTGCCGTTTGGCTCTACGGAATGCTTCAGCGAGCCGCAATTCAGCCGAGCAAAGAAATTGAAGACATGAATAATGCCGATGATGATAATACCCCAAAAGGTCCCAGAAAAGCCGAAGGATATGTTTTAAAAAACGTAATATTTGACGGTGATTATGCGATTATCCCCGCCGGAACCGCTCTGCCTTTAGGAATTATGGAATGTATTTACACAAAAAAGGCGAAAGAAGAAACCCCGATTTTAACGAGGGCGCTTGTAAACTTTGTGTCTGAGGATAACACCCTTTTAATTCCAATCGGGAGCGAAATGACAGGGGTTATAGACAAAGTGGGCGTGGGAAGAACTTTACTTAAAAATTCCGAGATAGTATACAGAACAGAAAACTTAATAGATTCAAACTCAAGGCAGCCCGTTGCCCCCTTTAAAGCGGTGGGAAGGCTTACCCCGCAGGTAAGAGAATTTACCCATAATCCTTATTTGCAAAAAATAGGATTTAAGGGTTTCAAAGGGCACAATTTCTATACCCACAAATCACAGCAGGCGGATTTTGTCCTTCTTGAAGAAGTTAAGATTGATTTAAAAGACAATTTGCATATTATTCAATAAGTTATTAAGCTCGGTTCAGTCCGAGCTTTTTGTATCCCGCCTTTAATTGTTTTTGGTATAATCAATTTTATATACATTTAACGGTTTAAATTTATGGCAAAATTAAAATCAAAGTGGATATGCCAAAATTGCGGGTATGAAAGTTTTTCTTATCTTGGCAAATGCCCCGAATGCGGCAGGTTTTCTTCTTTTATTGAGGAAGTTGTACAGGAAAAAACGGAAGTTAAATCAAAAAATTCTTCTCTTCAATTATCAATATCCGAATTTGGCTATTCCAAAATAAATGATGTTAAAATTAATGAAACTTCCCGCATATCAAGCGGTATGGAAGAATTTGACAGAGTGCTCGGGGGTGGCTTTGTTGAAGGTTCCCTTTGTCTTTTAGCGGGCGACCCCGGAATTGGGAAATCTACTCTTCTTTTGCAGACTGCAAAAAATATTTCGAATCAAAACAAAAAAATTCTATACATTTGTGCCGAGGAATCTGCAGTTCAGGTTAAAATCAGAGCGGAGCGCCTCGGGGCAACATGTGATAACATTTATGTTACTCAGCAAAATTGTCTTGAAGAAATAATTAAACAAATTGAAGAATTAAAACCCGATTTTCTTGTTGTTGATAGTATCCAATCCGTTTTCAGCGCCTCTATTTTAAGCTCGACAGGCTCTGTCAGCCAAATAAGAGAATGTACTAATATTTTAATGCGCATTGCAAAACAGTTTAATATAACAACTATTATAATAGGTCATGTTACAAAGGAAGGCAACATTGCCGGCCCCAAAGTTTTAGAGCATATGGTAGATTGCGTTTTAAATTTTGAAGGAGAAAAATATAAAACAACAAGAATTTTAAGAGGGATTAAAAACCGCTTCGGTGCGCTTTGCGAGGTTGGCGTTTTTAATATGGAAGATTCCGGACTTGTAGAAATTAAAAATCCTTCGGAACTTTTTTTATCCGACAGAGAAAATATAACTACATCGGGCAGCACCGTAATAGCGGCCTTAGAGGGAACAAGGTGTCTTTTGCTTGAAGTTCAGGCGCTGACGGGTTCTACTCCTTATCCGAACCCGAGGCGAGTTGCAAGGGGCGTTGAATATGACAGGCTTCTTCAAATTATAGCCGTGCTTGAAAAAAGAGTCGGGCTTAATCTTTCAAAACAGGACGTCTATATTAACGTAATCGGGGGGATTAACATAACAGAGCCCGTTGCCGACTTAGGCATTGCGCTTGCGGTTTTAACATCAGCAAGAGATTGCGTTATAAACAGGGACACGGTTTGCTTGGGCGAAATCGGGCTAAACGGCGAAATCCGTTCTTCGGATAACTTGGAAGCCAGACTTAAAGAGGCTCAAAAGCTTGGCTTTAAGCGGGCTATTGTGCCAAAAATAAATAATAAAACAACAAGGGCGAGAATTTCAAAAATTCAAATTGAGCTTTTTGAAGTGTCGAGGATAACGGACGCAATAAAGTATGCGGTTAAATAACCAAATCACATTTTAAAGTAAAAAAGTTTTCTTTCTTTGATTTTTAGGCAAAAGACCAAAAACCGAGAAGTTAACTTGAATAAAAAATAATTTCGATTTAGAATTGCCTAAAATGTTAATTTAAGTTAAGATGTATTAATAAGTTGAATTGTTGTGAAATTTTAAGCATAATATAGATAAGTGCTTTACTTCAAAGCAATTTTTAAATATAGTATTATCAAGGAATCAAAATAAGAGGACTAATAAAAGTGGAAAAGTTTAGACTAGACAGTTTTGGCAGAAAATCAAGCGAGTTTGACAGATATTCAAGCCAAGCAAATATTAAAGTCGTAGGAGTTGGCGGCGGTGGCGGAAATGCCGTTAACAGGATGATTGCCGCAGGGCTTGGTGGCGTTGAATTTTGGGCAATGAACACGGACGCTCAAGTTCTTGAAATGTCGTCTGCGCCAAAGAAAATCCAGCTCGGCGCTAAATTAACCGCAGGGCTTGGGGCGGGGGGCGACCCTTCAGTTGGCGAGAAAGCTGCGGAAGAATCAAGAGAAGATTTGCTCGTTGCGCTTGACGGTTCCGATATGGTTTTTGTTACCGCCGGTATGGGCGGAGGAACAGGAACAGGCGCTGCTCCTGTTGTTGCCAAAATTGCAAAAGAATTGGGCGCTCTTACAATCGGCGTTGTTACAAAACCTTTTGGTTTTGAAGGCAGAAAACGCATGAGCCAGGCTGTTGCCGGTTTAGAAAAATTAAAAGAAAGTGTCGACGCTCTCATTGTGATTCCTAACGACAAGCTGATTGAAGTTGTTGAAAGAAGAACAACAATGAGGGACGCTTTCCTTGTGGTTGACGAAGTTCTTTTAAGAGGTGTTCAGGGTATTTCCGACATTATTGTTATTCCGGGCTTAATCAATGTTGATTTTGCTGACGTCAGGACGGTTATGCAGGCGTCCGGTTCCGCCTTAATGGGCATAGGCAAGGCTTCGGGCGAAGGAAGAGCTATGGAAGCGGCTAAACTTGCAATTAATTCCAAACTTCTTGAAACTTCAATTAACGGCGCAACGGGTATCATTATGAACGTATCGGGCGGGCCGGATATGACTCTTCATGAAGTTAATGAAGCGGCAAGCGTTATCCACGACGCTGTTTCCGACAATGCCGAAGTTATTTTCGGGTCTGTTATTGATGATAGAATTCAAGGCGAAATTCAAATCACTGTTATTGCTACCGGTTTCCAATTAAAAGGAAATGAACCTCTTAAAGCGCAGGAGAGAAAAATTAACGCAGCGGATATATTCAGCGGGGGGCTTTCTTTCACGGATATGGGCGCAAATAAGCAAGCATCCCAAGCTCAGCCTTCTCCTTTTAATCAGCCCGTTATTAATAAACCGGAAACAGGCACGGGAGGTTTGTTGGATATTCCGGAATTTTTAAATCCGAAAAGGTAGTTTCAAGTTTTAGTTTTAATACTCCAATATGGGCTTCCTTATATAAGGAAGCTTTTCTTTAGCTAAAAAACTTGCTGCAAACTCCAATTGCGGCTATAATTCCCGCCAAATCAGCAATGAGCCCGACCATAAGCGCATAG
>CAYUWO010000066.1:0-8707 GCA_964448535.1 uncultured Gammaproteobacteria bacterium
CCTGATACAAAATTTGTCGGATACGAACAAAACGAAGCGGAGGGAACCGTTTTAGCCGTGATTAAAGACGGGGTTGAGGTTAATTTTGTTGATTCGGATAATGCCGATGTTGTTCTCGACGTTACGCCTTTTTATGCCGAATCGGGCGGACAAATAGGAGATAGCGGGACCATAAATTCATTTAAAGTCGACAAAACTTTTAAAGCGGGTAAAGTATTTGTGCATAGGGGCTTTGGCACAATTAAAAAAGGCGATAAGGTAAAAGCCAAAATTGATGTCGAAAAAAGAGAAGAAATAAGAAAACATCACTCGCTCGCTCACCTTCTTCAAGCGGCGCTGATAAAAGTTTTAGGAAACGAGGTACATCAGGCGGGGTCTTTTGTTGAAGAAAACAGAACAAGGTTCGATTTTTCCTTCTCAAGAGGGTTGAGCGCAGATGAAACAAAGCAGGTTGAAAAATGGATAAATAAATGGATTAAAGAAGGAATAGAAGGCAAAACCGAAATAATGGATATAGAATCGGCGAAAAAATCCGGAGCAACCGCTTTATTTAACGAAAAATACGGAAATACCGTCCGTGTCGTTAGCTTCAAAGATATTTCCAAAGAGCTTTGCGGAGGGTGCCATGTTAAAAACACCGAATATTTAAGGCTTGCAAAAATAGTTTCCGAATCCGCCATATCTCAAGGGGTCAGAAGAATTGAGATTTTATGCTCGGATTCGGCGCTTGAATATTTAAGCGAAAAATCGGATTTAATTTTAAACATAGCTTCAAACTATAAGATTAAGCCAACTGAAATTAAGGATAAAATTGAAAAACTGAACGAAGAAATTAAAAACAAAAATGCCGTAATAAGCGAACTTGAGAATAAAATTACTTCTGCAAAATTTGAATCTTTGATATCGAGAGCGCAAGATATTGAAATTAAAGGGCAAAAAGGAAAACTCTTTATTTCTATTGCGGAAGATATGCCCCATGGTGCGCTCAGAATCGGGGTCGAAATGCTCTCAAAAAAACTCGGCAATTCAATTATAGTTTTATGCAGTAAAAAATCTGACGGGGGAGCAATTGTAATTTCTAAAGTAACGGATAACTTTGTTAAAGCGGGAATTTCGGCAGGAAAAATTGTTTCCGATATTACAAAATTAACGGGCGGAAACGGGGGCGGAAAGCCTTCCATGGCGCAAGGTTCCGCTAAAGATATTACAAACATTATTCAAATATTATCAGATCTTGAAAAATCAATTAAAGGGGAAAAATTCTAGAAAAAGAACTTGGGCTTGGGGTTTTGTTCATGGAACTGACCCCCCGCACAAACAATTTCAATAACTTTTAAAAGAAAATCCCGCGGTGCGTCTACATGGCTTAATAAAGATTCTTGATTGTCTTTGTGCCTGATTGTCATAATTACGCTCTGATTTTTTTCCGCAGGAACATATAAAGAGGCAATCTCATTATCTAAAAGAACCTTTATTTGCCCGTCGTAATCGGTTGTATTTTGCATTAAATTAACATAGTTTCCGTTCACGGCAAAAATCCTTCCGCAAAAAAGAGGGCTTCTGCCTTCTCTTGGAAGAGCTTTGGGCGCAATATTAAAACGGGATGTAAAACTTATTGTATGCCATAGAATATTTATTGTTGAAATTGTTTTTGTAGAGTCAATTTCTGAGTATATGCTTCCTGCGGGGATATTTCTGACGCTGAATGATTGTTTTAGAGATTCGACAACCTGCTCTGTTATATCCGCCATTTTAAGAAAAATTTCTGCGGTATTTTGGCTTGATTTTTGAAAATCCAAAAACTGTTTATACATGTGAACCGCAACAAGTCCAGTTCTTTCTTGCACAACGGAGGACTTTCTTATGTTGTCTTCAAGATTATTCAAACTTTCGAAGTTATTAGCCAATTTTTCCCATCTTTCAAAATATATAACAATGTTAACTTAAAAATGAGGATTTACCACATCATAATATAATTTTTTTTACAATGATTAAATACTGAATTTATATTAATTTTGAAAAATAATTGTATAATATAGAAATGGCAGTTAATGAAAAATCAAAAGACTATCTGAAAAGTTTTGATGCATATTTAAAAATAGAGAAAAATTTCTCTGCTAACACAGTGCGCGCCTATTGCGGAGATGTCCTTGTTTTTTTAATATGGGCAAATGAAAAAGATGTGTCTGAAATTGATGCTAAGAAATTTTCCGAATATCTTTACTTTATTGGGCAGATGAATTATTCAAAAACTTCACTTGCAAGAAAAATAGCTTCCATAAGGGCATTTTACAGATTTCTGTACAATATGGAAATAATTGAATTTAATCCGACAGACACAACAAAAGGTCCGAAACTCCCGAAGTCCCTCCCCGATTTTTTAACAACGGAGGAAATAGAGAGGATTTTAACAAATATTAAAATTGAAACCCCCGCAGGATACAGAAACAGAGTTATATTTGAGCTTTTATGGGTGTCAGGAATGAGAATATCCGAATTATCGGGGCTAAACTATGAAAATTTAAATCTGGAGCAAAACGAAATCAGAGTTTTAGGAAAAGGCGCAAAAGAGAGGATTGTTTTAATACCCGATAAAACAAAAAATCTTCTTTTAAATTATATAAATAACGTTTCGGATTTAATTCATAAAACGCCTAAAGCGCCCAACTCCCCGCTTTTTATTAACAATAACGGTTTTAGGCTTCAAAACCAAAGCATAAGGAAAGCCTTAAAACAAGTGGTGGATTCGATTGAGATTAATAAACATATCACCCCGCATATATTCAGACACTCCTTTGCCACAAGATTAATAGAAAACGGGGCAGACCTCAGGATTGTGCAGGAACTTTTAGGGCACTCAAGCATTTCAAACACTCAAATTTATACCCACGTATCAACGGGAAGATTAAAAGCCGTTTATGAATCTTCTCATCCGAGAGCATGATTTATTGCCGTATTTAACTTTAAAAGCCGTTATCGGTGATTATATCGTTTTCTCATAAAGCCAAAACACAATTTTTATTCTGCGGTGTTTCCTTTCATATAACATTATTTTTTAATGCGTTTGCAACCGCAGATGTTCTGTTTCTTGCTTTTAATTTTGTTAAAATTGATGAAACATGGGCTTTTATTGTGTTTTCGGATACAAAAAGCTTTTTTGCAATTTCTCTGCTTTTAAAACCTTTTGCAATAAGCCTTAAAACTTCTTTTTCTCTTTCAGATAAATCTTTCATATTAAATTCCTTAAATTAATTAAATATTTTATACATTGCTAAATGTATTTTACAAAATTTTGTAAAATATTTATCAATTTTATTTTATACATTTTACCGAATAAAGTACACGCAATTTTTTTATTTTATTTTGGCAATTATATGCCGCTTACTGCAAGAATGGCTTAGAAGTGTTGTTATATAAGTAATACAGGCATTTTAAAATCATTTTCTATTTTTTACATCGGATATATTAAGTAAAAGTATATCTGAAACCCTTAAACCCGTATTAATACCGAAAGTAAAAATTAATCTGTTTCTTTTATTTATTTTAGCTAAATAGTCCTCAATTTTTGAAATATCATCTTTATTTCTTAATGGTTCTACAATGTTCATAATTATTATCACTTTTTTTAATTAAAAGAAATAATAATATTTTCTGAAACATTATATTCATTGTGACATACTAATGGATGAAATTTTTACTGAAAATCTTTTTATAAATCAGTTTATATGACAACGCAATTCCAGCGGTAAAACAGAAAAAGATAAGTTTACAATTAATACTGAATATGTATTATTATATGCAAAAGATAAAGACTATATATTAAATTCGGTTTATAAACCACTAGCCGAGGCAACATGCTCATTATATAAGAAAAATGATAATGACGGTAGAGGCTTTTATCGTTTGTATCCTTTACAAAAGCCAAAGAATCCGGGTCCAGAAACAACTTACGATTATGTTGATAATAATGGACGGGTCTGGAAATGTCCTGCTAAAGGTTGGAGAATGAAATATGAAAAATTAAAAGCATTAGAAAATGATAACAGACTATGCTTAGATAATGATACTTTATCGGAAAAAGCATACTGGAATGAACGAGAAAATGAAGGCAAAAGAATAGATACTTTGTGGAATGATTTGCCTGAAAATAGTAAAGGAAGTTCTGAACTTGAAAGTATTATCGGACAACAAGATTTATTTGATAATCCTAAACCTGTAGATTTAGTAAAAAGGTGTATTCAAATAGGAAATAAAATGCTCTCGTGTTAGATTTCTTTGCGGGTTCAGGAACAACTGCTCAAGCGGTTTTAAAAGCAAATAATGAAGATAATGGAAATAGAAAATTTATACTATGTACAAATAATCAGAATATATTATTTAATGCCTATGAAATGGAATTACTTAATAATAAAGGCTTTAATTATATTCCAAAGGGATTTTTCGGACAAGAATTGAAGGAGGCTGCTGAATAATGTTTTTAAAAACCCTCTTAAATTTTCAGGATGAACATGTGAATAATTTACTTGAAAAGTATACAGATTATAAAGATGTTGTACTTCATGCTCCAACCGGTAGCGGAAAAACCATAATGACATCAAAGTTTATTGATGATTATTGATGAAGAGCATAAATCAAAGGATACAGCAAACGAATATATTTCAAATATTGAACCCGAGTTTATTCTTCGTATATCTGCAACTCCAATAACAAATGTGAAAACAGAAGAAATAACTGAAGATGAAGTAATTGCTACTGGTTGTGATTGCCCAAGAGCAAAAATATTGGTTAAACTTCATGAAGGTGGTTCGGAAAAATTCAATATCCAAACTATTGGGCGTATTCGTAGAATGCCACAAAGGCATCACTATGAAAATGAAATTTTAGATAACTGTTATTTATATACACTAGATAACCAATTTACAGAAGGGTTAACAAATGGAGTAAATGCTTCTTTTTATACATATTTGTATAAAAGAAAAAACAATGCACCAAATATTCTTCTAAAGAAAGAGTTCATAAATGCAAACGATACTTATGCAATAAATCATGAAGAAGTTGTCAAGGTTATTAAAAAACAATTCTTAAAAGAATGTGATATAAACCATAACGGCATTTTAGAAAAGAGTGAAATGGAAATAAACAAGTGCCTTTGAAGGAGTGGCAAGAACTACTCATGATAATGATGTCATTGAATTCCATATTTGGTGGCGAACATGAAATCAGTATCCACGATGATGGTTTTATTATAAGAGATGCTAAACGAAAAATATCAAAAGCTCTCAACATAGATGAACACATCTCTAATCGAGTGCTAAAAATTCTATTCGGACCAAAAGAAGATCAAATGTCAATTTTATCTCAAGACGAAATAGATTTTGAAAATGAAAACAAGCTATTAGATAACATGTCTTTAAAAGAATATAATGCTTTTTTAGTCAATAATAAAGAACGATTAGTAGAAGCATTTAACAAGATAAGTGCAGAAGAAATATCTGAACATGAACCTGAGAAGAAAGAAGCAGATTGGGGGATTCCTACTACACAATATTATAAACAGCATAAAAAAATCAGTGTTGATAAAATTTTGAATAAAAACGTCTTTGATAATTATGGGGACAATATTTTAATTCAACCAAATAGAACTCATTGTGAAATTGTATTATAAGAATGGTGACAAAGGAGATGAATTTTTCAGTATAGTGTATAAAAAGGTATTACGCTTGAATAATTTTTATCCTGACTACATTGTTCAATTAACTAATGGGGATATATGGATAATTGAAGCAAAAGGCGGAATGACTCCTGATGGTAAATCAAACAATATAGATTAACATTTTTTAATATAACCTTTAGTAGAAACATATATTGGCGGTAAGAATAAAAATGGGCATGTAAATAAAAAGATTAAAGCAAAATTTATGGCAAAGGGTGGGTTTGTGGCAAGTGGTATATAATTACCATGATTTGTTTTTTTAAAAAAAGGGGGGAAGTTTAAAAGTGTAAATTTTTGGCATTTAAAGAAGCCCTTCAATGCTCATGCGATTATAATTTAAACTTGTATGTCTAACTTAAAGATTCATCCAAATTAACGGATGAAAGGGCGCAAATCGAGAATGATTTAGAAGAATACCGCACCAATTAAACAATTTTATATTATCTTAAAAACCCTTATTATAAGAGGGTTTTAATTAATAAACCGTATTTTGTTAACAAATGTAACAAACAAAAATTCTTTGCTAAAGTTTCGAACTGACATGGTCGTTATCTGTAACATAAGAACAATAGAATAAAGAACATTACTTAAGGAGGCTCCAATGAGCGAAGTACAATTAAACGGTTTGAAAGGAAACTACGGTTTTTACCAAAAAGAAAACTCTAAGCCTGTTGTTGAAGAGGAAACAACAAAACAGACATTAGACAAATCAAATTTACATCAAGCAAGCGCAGAGAGCGTAATGAATGCACTAAGTTTAATCGGACAGCAAAATTTAGTCCATGTTGCTTCTGCAAAACCCGCGGCTGTTGACCCTGCAAAGTATTTATCGCAGGAAAGAATAGCCTCCATTGAAAATTCGATGAAAACTTTTGAAGCAGGCGTTGAAAAATATGCAAGCGCATTTAAAGCAGAGTTCGGGTTAAGCGATGGAGCCGCTATGGAATTAGCAGCGCAAACGCTTTTGCTTGAATAAAATTATTTCCTCTCCTCCTTATCTCTATAGTTCTTTAAAATTTTTACCCTTGAGTTTTTCTCAAGGGTTTTTTTTAATGAAAATTTAATTTAACCGTAAAATTTAGCTTTTGCCCCTGATAAACTCTTTAAGGGGTAAATTTATTCGAAAGGTGTTTTATATTTAAACTGTTCAAAAGTTTTAATTTACCTGAATTTAAAACGGTTTTTCATTTTATTAGCCTGCTTCATCATGTTTATTTGAGCATTTTTTGCTTTTTTATCTTTTCCTTTTAAACCGCCCGCAAAAGACCCGAAGCCCTTCATCATTTTTCTCATCATCTCAAACTGTTGAATAAATTTATTAAATTCTTCAATAGAAACCCCCGCCCCCCTTGCGATTCGTTTTTTTCTTGAAGAATTCAAAATATCCGGATTTTTTCTTTCTTTTATCGTCATTGAAGATATCATGACTTCAATTTTTTTAAACTGTTTTTCTCCTTCAAAAGAAATTTTTTGTCTGTCGTCTTTGTTAAGCCCCGGAATAGGAAGCATGCCAAGAATGCTGTCCAGAGAACCGAGCATTTTTATCTGTTTTTGGAGCCTTAAAAAATCGTCAAAAGAAAACGTGTTTTTTAACATTGATTCTTCAAGTTCTTTTGCCTGTTTTTCATCAAATGCCTTTTGAGCCTTTTCAACAAGGGTTACAATATCTCCCATTCCAAGAATTCTGTTTGCCATTCTGTCAGGATGAAAGGCTTCTAATGGCTCAATTTTTTCCCCAAGAGAAACAAACTTAATCGGTTTTTTTACGGAATACGAAACAGAAAGCGCCGCGCCCCCTCTGGTGTCGCCGTCTAATTTTGTTAAAATTACCCCCGTTATTCCAAGTTGTTCGTTAAAGTTTCCGGCTATATCAACCGCTTCTTGCCCCGTCATTGAATCGATTACAAGAAGCTTTTCATTTAAAGAAAAACTTTTTTCTATAATCATTAATTCTGCCATCATATTTGTATCAATTTGAAGGCGCCCTGCGGTGTCTAAAATAAGAACCGTATTATTGTTTTCTTTTGCAAATTCCAAAGATTTTTTAATAATTTCAACTACATTTTTTGATTCTTCAATTGAGAAGAAATTCACTCCGTTTTCATCCGCTAAGATTTTTAATTGGTTAATTGCTGCGGGTCTATAGATGTCGCACCCGACAAGAAGGGGTTTTGCGCCGTCTTGTTTTAATTTTAGGGCAAGTTTTGCGCTTGAGGTTGTTTTCCCCGAGCCTTGAAGCCCGAGCATCATAATTAAAGACGGGTTTGAAGATAAATCAAGGGGCTTGTTCTCTTTGCCGAGCAATTCAACAAGTTTATCGTTTACTATTTTAATAAGCTGCTCTTGCGGTTTAACACTTTTTAAAACATCTTGCCCCTCGGCTTCTTCTTTAATATTTGAAATAAAAGATTTTACAACATTTAAAGAAACATCGGCGTTTAAAAGCGCGCGCCTGATTTCTCTTATTGCATCCCGCATATTTTCTTCGGTTAAAGAAGCGTTGCCGGAGGTTTTTCTTATAATTTCCCTTAAATTTTCGGATAAACTATCAAACATAAAAAAATGCTACCATAAAAATATTTTTTAGCAATTATATACCCCGCAAACCCACCCTATGCCATAAATTTTGCTCTAATCTTTTTATTTACATGCCTGTTTTTATTCTTTCCTCCAATTCCACATTGTTATCAAGAATGTAATAATTCTCTATTTTAAAACATTTTCTGATTTTCTCTATCAAAAATAAAATTTTATAGTACAATAAGAATAAGCAGCATGTATCTTTGTCGGTTTATATAAGAATAATATTGTTCAATATTTTTTTATAATGGAGAATATAATGTCAAATAAACATGATGAATATTTAGAAAAACTGGATAAAATACCGACTGTATCTTTTAACAGAGAACAGAAGCAGATTGTCAAAAGTCTTATTAAGAATGGGGGGGGGGGGGGGGGGGGGGGGGGGGGGGGGGGGGGGGGGGGGGGGGGGGG
>CAYUWO010000067.1:0-8688 GCA_964448535.1 uncultured Gammaproteobacteria bacterium
GCGATAACTCCTATGATGACAAGAGTAATCAGAGATTCCGCTAAGGTAAAAGCAAGATTAATTTTAAATCTAAACATCGTATTAAACCTCAAAATAAGATAACTAACATCATTATTATACATAATAATATCATGTTTTTCAAGATTTAATGATTTTTTTTATCATATAAGTTTTATCTCAAATAATGTAGTATATAAGATTATACGAGGGAATTATGAGCAATATAAAAAGGTTAATAGGAAACAGAATAAAAGAATTAAGAAAAAACAAAAAATTAACACAGGATGAATTGGCGGAAATGGTCGGGATTGAGCCGAGGAATATTTTAAAAATTGAAAATGCGCAAACTTTTCCGCGTGCGGCTACTTTAGATAAAATTATTGAGGCGCTTGAAATCAGCTACGAATACTTTTTTCAATTTTCCCATATTCAAAATGAAGAAAGACTTCTTGAAAAAATTGTTGATAAACTCAAGAAAGATTCTAACCTGACAAAATTTATATATAAAATACTGTTTTAGTATGGTTTATAGTCGGGCGGTCGGTTTTCGGGCGCCGATGTTACTATTGTATAGTCTTTTAACTTAATCACCCGTTTACCCTTAGGCACCGACCTTGTTTGCTTGTAGTGTTTTGAGCAAGGCTCAATGGCGTTGCTCTTCACATGGGCTCCCGCACGCCGTAGTGTTTCGGCTCTCCGCTCATCGTGGCTCGCCTTCACACCGGCATTCGCATGCCGCAAATGCTTCGGGTCAACCCTCATCGGGTCGCCCCTCTCGCACCGGCATTCGCAGTCAGAAATTTCGCCTCTTGAAATTTCTTGTCTTGGAATTCCTAGCGGTTCGAACTTAGCAACTCCGCTATTAAAACTTGAACTTTCAAGTTTTAACCGCTCCGTGTTGCGTAGTGCCTCTCAAGGAAAGCTCATCGCTTACCTTGCGCCGGCACCGGCATTCGCTCAGTTCTCACATTGGCGCACTCCGTTCACTAACGTTCACATCTGTGCTTTTGGAATTCCGCTAATCGCTCGCATGCTAGGACTACGCTCCAGAATTATTTTAACAAATAATTCTTTCGCTTCGCCGCTGCTCGCTTTACGGAGCTCCGCTGCTGATAAGCAGCTCCGTCCGTCAGAAATTTCGCTAATAACTTTTATTCGTGTTTTCCTTTATCAGGTTTAATTACGTTAAAAACTTTATTTTCCGAAATTTCGCATCTTGCGGATTTTATTCTGTTTTTGATTTCATCATTTACGGTTGATGACAGAACAAGTTTATCTATAAAAACATTATTAAGGCGAACCGCTTTTTCTAAAACTCCGATTTCGGTTAGGGCGTCTTTAACCTGCTCAAAATCGTATGCAAAGGTTTTTTTGGTGTTGTATGCCATAGTTTCGCCCGAATTTGCAGTAATGGGTTCTCCGCCTTTTTCAAAGTAGATTCTGAATATAGATTTTAAATCTTGAATTTCCGATTGCAAAATTTGAATCGTAGATTGAATCCTTAAAAACCTTTCGAAAAGATATTCAACATTATCAATTTGAGATAATTGCCATGCGTATTTTTCAAAATACATTTTTTTTAGTGCGGGATAAGCCTTTGCAAGCCCCTCGGCATCTGCCATTGCTCTGTGCCTTGTTGAATATTGAACGTTAAAAATATTCATAAGGCAATCAAGCCCGCAAGATTCAAGATGAGGGTAAACTTCTTTAAACATAAATTGGGTGTCAGTGTACCTGTTCTCAAAAGGCTTATTAAGCAGGCGTTTTGAGGTTCTGTTTAAAAAACTGTAATCAAAAATGGCATTATGGGCGACAATGGGGTTATCCCCGATAAACTCAAAGATTTTAGGAAAAATTTCTTCTTCATCAGGCGCCCCAAGAAGCATTTCATCGGTTATTCCATGAATTGCCATTGAAGATTTTCTTATTTTTTGATGAGGGTTAACAAGCGTTTCAAAATAATCCGTTATTTTTCCATTTTCAAGGCGTACGCCTGCAAATTCTATAATTTTTTCTTTTGTATAATCAAGCCCCGTTGTTTCGACATCTAAAACAATTTCAACTTCTTTTTTTCTTGGCATATACTTTTTCCTAAGCTAAATCAATAATAACACATTAAAATAAATATGCCAATGTTTATACATCCTGAAAATAATCACAAATTAATTTTGATTCTTTTTTAAGTTTAAAAATTTTAAAAAACTTTGATATTGCCGATTTTTTATTTAATATTTTTTTATATTTATCAACAAGAATTGCTTTTTTAACAAGAATTCTGTTATAATTTTCTGCTGCTTCCGTATTTTCATATATCAAAGGCTCAAGCTCCGTCAGCCGATTTTTACATTTTTCAATTTCAGCCTCCAAGCTTTTTAAAAATTTTGTTGTCATAACCATTTTTTCTCTCATTATGCGGGGAATATTTACAGAATAAGTATACCAATTCAGAAGTTTAAAAACTCGTCTAAAGAATGGATTATAACCGCAAAGTATGGTAAAATAAGCTAAACATATTATTTAAGGAAGATACTCTTGAATAAAAGCAAAAAGCCTGTTATTGCATATCTTCATACGCACTATGACCCGGAATGGTACAGAACTCTTGAAGCGTTTAATGTAAGGCTGGTTGAAATTTTCGACCTTGTTTTAGGGGAATTAAAAAAAGATTCAGCCCCTTCATTTTATTTTGACGGGCAGGTATACTCCCTTTTAAATTATCTTAAATTCAGAAAAAATAAGCTCTCTTTAATTAAAAAATTTATTAAAGAAAAAAAACTTTTTATAGGTCCTTTTTTTGTTTCCGCAGACAGCTTTTTATCATCCGGTTCGGCTTTAATTAAAAATCTTGAAACCGGACTCAGAATATCAAATGAATTCGGGCAGAAAGATTTCATAGGCTATATGTCAGACACATTCGGACATTCAAAAGGAATGTTTAAAATTTTAGACTTTTTTAACATTAAAAATGCGGTTATATGGCGCGGCGTAGGGGATTTCCCTTCGGATTTTACCTGTTTCGATATCAAGACAACAAATTTGGTTTGGGGATATTACCATGATGTTTTGCATTCAAATTTAAGCCTTGATAAAAAAGCGGAGATTATAGAAAACACGCTTGATAAAATAAACGAAAAATCTTCAAATATTCTTCTTTTGCCTTTGGGCGCAGATCATATAATGCCGTTGTTAAATTCAAAAAATTTGATAGATGAAATTAATAAAAGACTTAAAAAATATGAAATCACTCTCTCAAGCCCATTTGAATATATTAAAAAAGCAGATTTCACCCGTGCCGAGTATCGGGGGGAATTTCTTGATAACTCCAAAACCTTTATTTTGCAAGGGGTATATTCCGCAAGGACATCCGAAAAAGCTGTTAATGCCGTTTTAGAACATGAACTTTTTCAAAAAACCGAGGTTTTAAACGAATTTTTGGGCGGCAAATATATTGAGGAGCTTAAGGCTTCAGAAATTGAACTTTTAAAAAACCAAGCGCATGATTCCATATACGGATGTTCGGCGGACAATGTCCATAAAGCGGTCCGAGCAAGGCAGATTTCCGTTAAAGAAACTATTGACGCCGTTAATCTGAATTTAATCAGAGATTTTAAAAGAAAATATTTAAAAAACGAAGATGAAAATAAAATTGGGGTGTTCAACTTTTCTTCTTTTGAACAAAAAGGAGAAGTTAAAATTATTTCGGATAAAAAAATAAAATACGCTCAAAAAATAAAAAGTTTTAAGAGTGTAGACTCAAACATTTTGTCTGATATCTCAAAAAACCCTTTGACGGAAGATTTCCACACATTTTATGAATATCTTGTCGAAATAGACAGCATTAAACCTTTTTCATTTAAAAACTTTGAAATTAAAAAGCCCGATATAAAGCAAACAGTCGGAGATGATTTTATAGAGAATGAAAACTTAAAAATTTTTATTTTAGATAATGAAATTTATGTTACCGATAAAATAAGAAAAAAAACTTATTCAAATTTTATTAAGCTGGATTCTGTTTCGGATGAGGGGGACAGCTATAATTTCTGCCCCGCTTTTTTGCCTCAAAATTTAAAAATTAAAAAAAGCAAAATTCAAACAAAAGGAATTATAAAATCATCTATAAAAGTTACTTTTGAAGAAAATATTAACCTGATTTTTTCTCTGACAAATAATTCCAAATACGTTGAAATAGAGGCAAAATTTATAAATAAAACAAAAAACAGAAAGCTTCAAATTGTTTTTGACACAAAAACCCCCCTGTTTCAAACTTTCGCACAAGATTCAATCGGAATAATTGAGAGAAACCATAAAACCCCCGATTATTCCCTTTTTGAAAATCTTCCCGCCCCTCCTAAAAAAGAACTTAAAACAAATTGTTATCCTATGCAAAATTTTGTTTGGGCAAATAACTTGGGCATTATAACAGAAGGTTTAAACGAATATGAAATTTATAAAAATCAGCTTAAAATCACTCTTTTAAGAAGCACGGGCATTATATCAAATCCAAAAAACAAAGCAAGGTCTATCCCCGCAGGTCCCCCGACAGAATGTCATGATATGCAGGAATTGGGCAAAAAAAATTTTCGTCTTGCGCTCTCGTTTGCCCCTAAAGAGGAGCTATTCAGGCTCAGGGAATCTTTTTTTAACCCTTTTATCGGAATTTTAGGGGATTTCAAAATTAAAAACAAAACTTTTTTAACATTGCCCGATGACAATTCAATTTTTTACTGTTTTATAAAAAGGGGCAAAAAAACAATCCCCGTTTTTATGTAACAACTTAATATTTTAAACGGGGATAAAATCATAATCAATTGCAATCCGTTATTGCAAAAGATAAAAATTTAGGATATATTTACGGATATTTAAATACCTCGGGAAAAACTTAATGGCAGAAGGCATAAAAGAAGCATTAAAAAATAAAAAAAATATTTTATATATTGTATTAATTTGCATATTAATTATTATCCCGATTTTATTTAATTTCTTTTCTTTTGGCGATTTTATCTATGATTGCGGAAGAGAATTTCTTGTGCCTTATGAAGTAAGCAGGGGGGAAGTTTTAATTAAAGATATTTTCATATCTTATTTTCCATTGTCTTATCAAATTAACGGGCTTTTATTCAAAATCTTCGGCGCCTATGCCGATGTTTTAAGGGCGGCAGGAGTTTTTTCATCCGTTATCTTTGCTATATTTATTTTTTCAATTGCGAAAATGTTTACGAACAAAAATAAAGCGTTTTTAATAACTGTTATTGTTGCATACGTTTCAATGTTTAATGTTTCGTTTATTTTTAACTACATTCTCGGGTATTCTTACGCTTTTATATACGCTT
This sequence comes from uncultured Gammaproteobacteria bacterium, assembly GCA_964448535.1. Taxonomy (GTDB): domain Bacteria; phylum Cyanobacteriota; class Vampirovibrionia; order Gastranaerophilales; family Gastranaerophilaceae; genus Galligastranaerophilus_A. The sequence goes on from CAYUWO010000067.1 coordinate 5,331, forward strand.
CGGCGCTATTTACCGTATTTTTATATTTAATGCTCAAATATCTTATCGAAGATAAATTTCTCTACCCCGCATTTTTAACTTTAGGTGTGTGTTTTGCGCTTAAAATAGAATTTATATTCGTTATTTTTCCCTGCATTTTTCTTTTAATTTATAAAAAAGCCGGTTTTAAAAAAACCCTAATTGCGCTCTTTCTTTTTATCCTTCCTCTTTTAATAAGTTTTCTTGCCCTTTTTATTCAAGGGTTTAATTTTAGTGATTTAGCGGATTATTTAATCTTTTTCAAAAATTTTATTTCATCAAAAATCTTAGCGCATTATAACAAAATAGTTTTTCATACCAGTTTTGCCGATTGGATTTTATATAACCTAAAAAGTTTCAAAATGTTTATTTTGCCGTTTTTGATTTTGTTTATTATTTTATATTTGCCCTTGAAAAAAAAGAACAAACCTCTTTTTTGGATACTAACCCTTATATTTTCAATTATTTTTTTTATATCTTTAATTATAAAAAAACACTTTTGTGCGCAGGATTATTTTTCTTATCTTTGTATAACCTCATTTGTAATTTTAATTTACGGGTTTAAAAACAAAAATTATCCGCTTGTTTTTCTTACCGCATCAGGGCTTTTTTTGGCAGCAAGATTTAACTTCATATACACTTCAAGCTATTCTGTTTTTATAATGCCCGCTATTTTACTTGTTAACTGCATTTTTTTTGTTGAAATTATTAAATCTGAGCCCCTTAAAAAAACTTTTTTAACCTTTTTAATCATAATTTCCGTTTTAAATGCCGCATATTCCATTCTGGCGCAATCTTGTCTGCCAAAAAGAAATTACTACACCGAAAAAGGGCTTTTTATCCGCCCTACGGATGATTTGCAAATTACTTTTGAGGAGGTTGTTTCTTTGATAAAAAAGACGCCCGAAAATTCAACCGTTCTTGTTTTGCCTGAAGGGCCCATGTTTAATTGGTTAGCCGGCAGAGAAACAAATTTAAAATACTACCAGCTTTTACCTAACCATATTGAAGCAATCGGAGAAGAAAAAATCGTAAACGATTTAAGAAAAAACAGCCCCGATTACATTTTAATAACGAACGCCGATTATTCAATATACGGTAAAAGCAAATTTTGTGATGATTTCGGGCAAAAAATATGTGAATTCACACAAAAAAATTACTCTTTAACTAAAACCATCTCAAACGGAAAAACCTTATCCGTAAAAGTATACAAAAAGTAAAAGGCAAGATTTAAGATTCAAAGTTTTTTGCTATTCAATTTTTTATAATAATCGCAAATGTTTTGTGCGATTTTTAGCCCATACTTTGTAAAATCGTACTTATCGCTTAAAATTTCAATATAACACATCATGCCCCCTTTTCTTTTTTTGACTTCAAACAGCGCACTGTTAAGCTCTTTGGATGTTTTGCATTTTTTATAAAAATAAGGTTTGCCGCCTGAAAACCCCTCTAAGATTTTTGAATAATCCCAATTTATAATGTCGTTGAATTTGTCCGTTTTATCAGCGGAAAGAGCCCTTTCTATCGTATAGCCTTTGTTATTTAACACAAAAATGACGGGGCAAAGATTTTGCTCAAAAAAATTTGACAACTCCTGAATTGTGAGCTGTTGTGCGCCTTCACCCGTGAATAAAATAACATTTCTGTTCTTTGCCGCCATAGCCGTGCCAAATGCCGCAGGCGTCGCCCATCCGATTGACCCCCAAAGAGTTTGAGATAAATATTCCATTTCGTTTTTTAATTTTAAAAAAGGAGCCGATATGCCCATAATTCCCATATCCATAAGAAAAATGTCCCCTTTATCGAATACGGTTTCAATTTTAGGTAAAATATTATCACAGGCGATTTCAAAATCCCCTTCAAGAGGACACTCAAAAGACGGCGCAGGGGGTTTTATATCAATAAAAAATTCAGCCCGACTCTTTTTTGCGAGAAGTTTTATTATATCTTGAATTAAAACATTTTGAAAAATTTTATTTTTTACAATTACTCTTTCTTTTTCAATTTTAACATCAGGCGTTTTTTCTTCAAATGCGCTGAACCCGCCCGTGTTAAGGTCCGAGTTTAAAAAACCCGCCGTTATTAAAAGGTCTGAATTTTTTATTTCGTTCAACAGAAATGCGCTCGAATAATTACCTGTATAAATGCCTATAAAGTTTGGGCTTTCTTCATTAAGCGCTCCCTTCCCCATTAAAAAAGCCGAGGCTTTTATATTTGTCTTACATATAAATTTATCAATTTCCTTTTCTAAGTTATATCTTTTTATTAAATAATCGATAAATAAAATCGGACTTTTTGCATTTAATAAAAGATTTTCAATTTCAAAAAACGCCGCATTTAAATTGTTTTCATCTGATTTTTCAAAAAATAAACCCGTGTTTGAAACCTCAATCGGCTCGCAGCATAAATCGTGCGGGAGCGCTATATATACAGGCTGTTTTTTGTTAATCAAAATATTTATCGCCTTGTCAATTTCGAATTTGGCATTTTCTTTTGTTAAAAAGGCGGTATATGAGGATACGTTTTTAAAAATTCTCTCAAACACGTAATAATCGGGGTTTGAAAAATTGTGATGAACAATAGAATTATTTTCGATAAATGCTTTTTTGGGAACCCCCGCTATATGGATAATGGGCACATTTTCGGCGTAAGCTCCGCTATGAGCGTTAATTGCGCTTAATTCGCCAACCCCGTATGTGGTTACAAGCGCACCGTAACCTTTTATTCTGGCGTATCCGTCTGCCGCATATCCGGCATTTAATTCGTTTGTACAATTTATCCAATTTAAATTTTTAGCTTTTATGATTGTGTCTAAAATATTGAAATTGTAATCTCCGGGCAAACCGAAAACATCTTTAATTCCAAGTTCCTCTATTTTATTTGTCAAATATCGGGCAATTGTCAAATTCATTTTTGTTCCTTTTTTGCCCATTATCAAATTAAATTATTTTAATTCCATTCCCCTTGAGTATATAAACCCCCCTTAAAAAAGGGGGGCTAATTAAAATTATTTATTGTTAAGCCCTTTTAAAGTGCTTATTACATCGTTAATGTTTATATTTTTGTCGGGTTTTTCGCCGGAAGCAAAACTTTTAATTAATGTTTCGGCATTTTCTAAAGCTTGCTTTTCTTCGTGAGTATATCCTAATGTTGGGAAAAAACTCCTTTCATTAAGTTTACATTCATTATACGTATCAATCAGGTCTTTTTGCACGGATGACAAATTGTTGTCTGCATTTGTATCTACGCTTTTGTAAAGATTATTACATTGTTTTAGAGATTCTTTGTACGAATTGTAGTTTGATAAATCCTCATTAAGCGCTGTTTGCATGCTGTAGTT
>CAYUWO010000068.1:0-5519 GCA_964448535.1 uncultured Gammaproteobacteria bacterium
ATACTTGCATGCGGTACAATTTATTTCCCCTTGAGATTGTATTATTTTTGAAATTTCGTCAGCAATATTTAGTTCGTTTTCATCCATGGGCTTATAATCAATAAATGTTTGAATATTTTCTTTTACCTGTTCTAAATTGCTCATTCCGCTTAATACGGTAACAACGTTATCTCTGCTTGCTGCCCACCTTAAGCCGAATGCGGCGGGGGAGGCATCAGGGTAATTATCTTTAAGCTTTTTTAAGGCTTTTTCGCTTAAATTAACAAGGGCGCCCCCTCTTAAAGGTTCCATAACCGTAACCGGAATTCCCTCGGCTTGAACTATATCATATTGCATGTGCGCTTTTACAACATCCCAATCAAGATAATTAATTTGAAGCTGTGCAAAATCCCATTTATCTTTTGCGACAACCTGTTTTAATATTTCGGGGGTTCCATGGAATGAAAAACCGAGATATTTTATCCTGCCTTCCTTTTTAAGCGCTAAAAGCTCGTTATACATATCAACCCGTTTGTATACAGGGTATGTATTTTGATTAATATTATGCGCCATATAAAAGTCAAAATAATCCACTTGACAGCGTTTGCACTGTTCATCGAAAATTTTTCTTATATCTTCTTTTGAGTTCATTTTGTATATAGGGCTTTTACTTGCAAGATAGAAATCTTCTCTTTTGTATCTTTTTAGGGTTTTCCCCATGCAAGATTCAGATGTTCCGTTGACATACATATACGCAGTGTCAAAATAGTTGGCGCCATGTTCCATACAGTAATCAACCATTTTGTCAAGTTCTTTCATATCAACAATTTCCCCCTTCATAGGAAGCCTCATGCACCCTAAAGAAAGAAGGGAACTTCAATATCTTTATATTTTCTTCTAACCACCTGATTTTCCGATTTTATGAGTTTTTTATTTCCGCAGCCGCTCAATAGTGCGCTGCCCCCTATTGCTACAGCCGAGCTTATTATAAATTCGCGTCTTTTCATAAAAATCTCCTTTTTATATTACATACCGTTTTTATAAGGCGGTCAAGACCTAAAACGGGATAAATTTACAAAATTTTATTCATATTTCCTGTTTTATACCCCTCCAAATCAAGCGAAACAAATTTAAAGCCATTTTCTTTCAGCTTTTCGGATATTTGTTTTCTTAATTTAACTGCCTTTTCGATTTCATTTGGCAAAACCTCAATCCTTGCGGTTTTTTGACCATGAATTCTTACTCGAAACTGTTTAAAACCCAGAGCATACAAAAAATCTTCCGATTCTTCAATCATCTTTAATTTTTCTTTTGTAATTTCCTCCCCCGAAGGGATTCTGCTTGCAAGACAAGCAAAAGACGGCTTATCAAAAGATTCAAGTTTAAATTTTTTGGAATATTCCCTTATTTGCTTTTTTGTAAAGCCGAAAATTTTCAGAGGGCTTTTTATTTCAAGTTCGCATATTGCCCTGTATCCCGGTCTGTAATCCTTGTCATCATCAACGTTTGAACCTTCAAGAATGTTTTCGTATCCGATTTCGTTTAAAAAAGTTTTAATTTTTTTAAACATGTAACTTTTACACAGATAACATCTCTCCTTTGGATTTGACTTAAAGCCCGCAATTTCCGATTCGTCAAGTTCAATAAAATATTGCTTTATATTAAACTTTTTACAAAATTCCATACTCTCTTCAAGCTCTCTTTTTGGCATAAGCGAAGATTTAACGGTAATTGCTGCGGCATTATCCTTTAAAATTTTTTTTGTTATGTATAAAAGAAAAGTTGAATCAACGCCCGAAGAAAAAGCCACAGCAGCTTTTTTCAGGCTTTTAACATAATCTTCTAATTTTTCAATTTTTTCCATTTAGTTCTTTTTTCCAATCTTCTAAAAAATAAATTGCTAAAAACACGTAAACCGCCCACATTATAATTGTTGCAAGGCAATTAGAACCTTTTATATATGCTATAATCCACATTATAACACCTGATAAATCAGCCGCAAACCAAAAATACCACTGTTCTATACATCTTTTCAGGGTTAAAATCTGCCCGAAAATTGTGCATATAACAAGAATTGAATCCATGAAAGGATTGTTCCCCCCAAAATAAGAAAGGGCAGCCCCCGTAATCAAAATTAAAAACGGGGCTGACAATAAAAACAGTAAAAATTCTTTTTTTGAAAGGGATGTTTTTATAATTTCCGCTTTGCCTTCTTTTAAGTGTTTACTCCATTTAAAAATTCCTAAAATCTGCATGGGGATAAGATAGAGGGCATATAAGGCGAGGTTTCCCAAAAAGCCGTTTTTATAAGATAAATAAGAATAGCAAGCGCTTCCCGTTACTCCTAAATAATAGCATAAAACCTTCCCTTTTCCCGCAAGAATCGAATAGCTTATCCCACATACGGCGGCAGCAAGAGCAAATTTATTATCGTTTGTATAAAAAGACAGGACGGCAATAAAAACAATTAGAAAAACAAAAAAGATATTTTCAAATTTTTTATTCATATCATAAATTATAGTTAAAAAAAATTGTTTTTGGTTTTTATAAAATGCGTAATGAAAATACAAAAAGTTATGCCGCCCAATTTTTCGGGCGCTTTAAATAATAAAGCCGTTTTAAGGGGACTGGAGACGATAGCTGAACATGGAAGCACGTTTGCTGCTGCAACGTCTTTTGTTATGGCGGTCGGGGTGCGCCCTCTTGCCGTTGGCATGACTTTTGGGGTTGATAAGGAAAATAAAGAGTACGCTTCCGTTAATTCTTTGTGTTCGGGGGTTATGAAATTTTTGACAGCCGAGGCGGTTGCCCTCCCGATTGAAAACGCAGTTAAAAAAATCGACAAAGAGCCCTTAAAGTATCTTAAAAAAGAAACAGTCGAGAACCTTTCAAGTGCGGGGAAAACCCTCTCTCAATCAAGAGATTATAAATTTGCGACTCAATTTTTGAAAATGGGGAGCGGGCTTGTTTCCGCTATACCGAAAACTGCACTTACGGTTGCTCTAATTCCCATCGTTGCGGATAAAATTTTAAAAATCGGACACAGTTCAAAAAAAGAAAATTCTCTTTCCGGTGAAAAATTAAAAAACGGCATGGAAAACCAAAAAAAGCCTCCTGTTTCTTTAATTGAAAAAACGGGTTCCGCTAAAGAGAGCGAGGGTTTTAAAATGAACAATTATGCCTCTGTTTTTAACCCTGTTTCAAAGACGCTTAATTTTAAGGGAAACAGGGCGGGTATTTTAAAAGGGGGTGTAACTGAGATTATGGCAAAGGGGACAGGGAAACTGCTCGATTCGGCACATTTTCAAAATTTTGTTAAAAAATTTAGCAAAAACGATGCCGATATTGCAAGAAACATGTCAATGGCAACGGATTTGCTTTTAACTGGCTCTTTTGTTTACAGGACAAAAAAATCTGAAAAAATTGAGGAAAAGAGAAAAAATCCTCTTATTTATAACAACGTAATATCAACCGGAGCGAGCCTTTTATTCGGATATGGGCTCGATAATTTAATAAAGAAAAATACGGATAAATTTATAAAGAAATTTCGAGAAATTAACAAAGGCGACCCTAAACTTGAAAAATACATAGAGGGAATAAATATTCTAAGGCCCACCCTTGCGTTTGCTTTTGTTTATTACGGGCTTCTTCCCGTTGTAACAACTTTTCTTGCAGATAAAATTGACAAATTTACAAAAAATGACCCTAAGAATGCTTGATTATTTTAAACCGTGTTGATAAGATATTCTAAGAGCTTGTTATACAATTTCAAATTGAGGAATTATATTCTTATGAAGGTTGAAAATTTTTATATAATAGATACGGTTGATAAATTTTCAAGAGTAATCATGTTTATGTTCTCGGGGATTCTTCTCGGGGCGGTTCTTGCGTTTGCATACCATAACATCTTTGCTTCAGGGTTTGGGCAAACCATTATTATGATTGCTTTTTACTGTGCGATTTTTCTGACCTATGCGTTTTTTGCCAATTCAAGAAGGCAAATTCAAAAAGTGGAGATTTATAAAGACAAACTTGCAGTTATTTGTGAAAAGAAAAATACAATATCAACCAGAAAAGAAATTTATTACTCCGACATTGAAAAATACGACGTGTCTGCGGGCACGGATAAAAAGAACCAAATGAAAGAAACCCCCGATAAAAACAGGTTCTCTTTGAGAATATTCGGGCAAAAGACAAAAATCACTTTAAAAAATAACGAAACCATAGAGTTTGCTTCCAATTATAAAGACGGGGTTTTAATATATTCTCCGGCATACATCTACGCTTTGATTGACCTAAGGCGTTATCTTCCCGATTTTCCTCTTGTTTTGGATAATTTTGATTCTAAAAAAGACCCCGAAAATTTCATGCTTCAATTTAAATATTACGAAGAGAACGAAAAAGTCCCCTGTGTTTGTAAAAACAGGGCATATCTTTTGGGGATTTTAAAATACACGTTTGTATTGGCTGTTATTTCAATCTTTATCGCTTTTTTAATTGCTTATATTATGTATGCGGATTTAAAAAATGCGGCGGGAGCTTTTAATTTTGTTCTTGCCGTTCTGGGGATTTTTCTTGCGGTTACCGTCCCCGTTTACCTGACTGCCGTTTTGTCGGTTGTTTTGGGGAATATTTTAAACAAACAAGCAAGAGAAAAAATAAAGAGCGTTATTAAAGATTAATTTTTATGCTCCAAACTTGCTTTTTTCTTGTTTTAAGAATAATATCCAACCCGCTTGCCAATTTTTTTCAAAAGAAATTAACCGTTTTTGAATCTTCTCTGACTGTTAATTTCTACACTTCCGTTTTTATGCTTCTTTTATGTTTCCCTTTTGTACCCGGCGTTAATTTATCGGGGTTCAGCCCTTCGTTTTATTTTTATGTTTTTTTATCGGGGATGTTTTGTTTTCTCGGAACAATTTGCCTTATAAAAGCTCTATCTTTAGGTGAGCTTTCCGTTTTAGGGCCGATAAATTCTTATAAGTCCGTAATCGGCTTAATATTCGGATATTTTTTTCTTGGTGAAATTCCCTCAGCTAGGGGCTTTTTGGGGTTTATTCTGATTATTGCTGCGAGTTTTTTATTTTTGGATGAAAACGGAAGGTTTATTTTAAATAAAAGCGTTTTATTAAGGCTTCTTGCCCTTGTTTTTACGGGAATTGAGGCATGTTTATTAAAAAAAATTATTGTCGCTTCAAGCCCCGTTACCTGTTTAATTTTTTGGTGCATAACAGGGTTTCTGTTTTCGGGCGGGTTTGCGTTTATTTTCGGAAAAATTTCATGCAAGCTCCATAGCTCGCTTTTTACCTGCTTTTTAATTGCGATATTGCTTTTTATTATGCAATTTTCCACAAATTATGTGTTCTATGGGCTTAATGTCGGCTTATCCCTTGCTCTTTTTCAACTTTCAAGCGTAATTTCTCTTATCTTGGGGTTTAAATTTTTTAGAGAAAAGGGAATAATAAAAAAGAGCCTCGGCACTTTAATTATGCTTTTAGGCTCTTTTTTAATCCTTGTTAAATAGGGTTTATTCTTCATTC
>CAYUWO010000068.1:5529-8680 GCA_964448535.1 uncultured Gammaproteobacteria bacterium
CCGACAGATTCAAGCTGGTGTTCGGCTTTTAACCTTCTTGAAGCGATAAAATGCGGACGACCGGATTTATTTTCGCTAATCCATTTTTGAGCAAATGTACCGTCTTGAATTTCGGATAACACTTTTTTCATTTCTTTTTTGGTTTCTTCCGTTATTATGCGTTTTCCTGTTTCATAATCGCCGAATTCCGCAGTGTCTGAAATTGAGTATCTCATTTTGGAGAACCCGCCCTGATAAATAAGGTCGACAATTAATTTCATCTCGTGAATACATTCAAAATACGCATTTTCAGGAGAATATCCCGCTTCGACGAGGGTTTCAAAACCCGCTTGCATTAAAGCTGTTACCCCCCCGCATAAAACTGCCTGTTCGCCAAAAAGATCTGTTTCGGTTTCAACCCTGAATGTCGTTTCTAAAACTCCGGCTCTTGCGCCGCCGATACCCATTGCGTATGCAAGCCCGAGTTCTTTGGCTTTGCCCGTGGCGTCTTGATGAACCGCAATTAAACAAGGAACCCCTTTACCTTCGAGATATTCGCTTCTGACCGTGTGCCCCGGACCTTTGGGAGCAATCATTATAACATTAACGTCTTTTGGGGGGACAATTTGTGCGAAATGAATATTAAAGCCGTGCGCAAAGGCAAGAGTTTTACCTTCGCTTAAGTTGGGAGCAATTTCTGTTTTATAGACATCAGCTTGTTTTTCATCAGGAAGCAGAACCATGATTAAATCGGCTTGTTTTGCAGCCTGTGCGACGGTTGTAACTTGAAGTCCGGCATCTTGTGCTTTTTTCCAAGATTTTGAACCTTCATATAAGCCGACAACAACTTTAATTCCGCTTTCATGGAGATTGAGAGCATGGGCATGCCCTTGGCTTCCGTATCCTATAATTGCAACAGTTTTGTCTTTTAATAAGCTCAAGTTGCAATCTTGCGCATAATAAATTTTCGTCATATCTTTTTCTCCTTCTTTTAGGGTGCGAACTACATTTAAGTTTAAATCGTAATATTTTATTAGTCAATAATTGTTTTTGGCGTATAATTTTGTTTGAGGAGAAAAGCAAATGGATAATTTGTCTGACGTAAAAAACACAATTATAAACGCTTCCCTTTTAAGCGTGTTTAAAAATTTTGCAACGGATAGTGTCGGAGAAAGATTTCTTTATTTTTTAGACGTGCTTAACGAAAGCGAGGATTTTTTAACGGTTGTTCCCGCATATTCGGATTTTATATCAGAGCTTTATAAATCTGATTTTAAGGGAGATTGGTCGAGCTATGTCAGAAATTTTGTCTTAACGGATGAAAACCCTGTTTCTATTGATTGCGCAAAGGGAAGGGCGGATAAAATCCCTCCTTATATTTTAGGTGCCTTTGAGTACGAATTAAGAATTTTGAGCGGAATTGCAAGCATTAAATATTCTGACATAAGAGAGCTTCTTTTATCTCATTTTCAAGATTATAAAGACTCCGTTAATTCTTTTCCAGCTTTCGATTCCTATAAGCTTTTATTTACAAAAGATCATATTCAAGCCGAATATAAAACAAACGGCTGGGGAATTATCTCCTTGCATAACGCATTTAAATTCGATATGAATTTGCGCTTGAAGCCTGTTATTGAGCCTGATGACATTACTCTGGACGATTTAAAATTATATGAATATCAAAAAAACATTTTAAAGGAAAATACCCTCTCTTTTGTTAAGGGAAAGGGGGCGAATAACGTTTTATTATACGGGGACAGAGGCTGCGGCAAATCATCTTCGGTTAAAGCAATCGGAAATGAATTTAAAAATATGGGTTTAAAAATAGTTCAAATTTATAAAGAAAACCTTGACTGCATTGAAGAATTGTCTGAGTATTTGAGCCAATTCCCCTCGAAATTTATTCTTTTTATAGACGACCTTGTTTTTAATGAAAATGATTCCGCTTTTGCTTCCTGTAAAGCGGCGCTTGAAGGTTCATTGTTAAAACATCCGGATAATGTTTTAATTTATGCTACATCAAACAGGCGCCACCTTGTAAAAGAAACTTTCTCATCAAGAGCAGGAGATGAGATACATTTGAACGATACAATGGACGAAGCGGCGTCTTTATCAGACAGATTCGGAATAACAATAACATTTTCTTCCCCTGATAAAAAAACTTTCCTCGAAATTGTTAAGCTTTTGGCAGATGAGGCAAAATTAAAATATGATGAAAGCGAGCTTTTTAAGCAGGCGGAAGCCTTTGCGCTTTTAAAGGGCAACCGCGCACCCAGAATCGCAAGACAATTTCTTGTCGGTTATTTGCAATCCATGTCTTAACCGGTTGAAGTTTTAGATTTTTTTAGTATAATTTATAAAAAATAGTAACGGAGTTTTTATGAATATAAATTTAATTGCACTTCAAGATGGTCTTGTGGTTTTATGTGTCGGATTTTTGGTGGTTTTTGCGTTTTTAACCGTGATGATTTTTGCGATGGTTATTATGGGAAAAGTTATCAACTTTATTAATAAGCTCTTTCCTGTTGCGCTTCCCGCTCAGGCTCCTTCAAAAACTTCATCTTCTGTTGATGAAGAAATTGCCGTTGCAATTGCCGCAGTTTATGCTAAATAGGTTAATATCGCTTAACAAAATTTCAAATAATGGCAAAATATCTTTTTTACGTGTGTTGTCCTTTTGTGTAATATGAAGGCGGTTGAAATGTCATTTTTTGGTTTGTGCCCTAACAAATATATAGGCGGTTCCCCGTTTATGTTTTCAGGCGGGCTCTGCGGTGCCCATCCTTCTTTTATAACGGGCAATTATTCTTATTTTCCTTATTTTGCGGGTCCTCATCCTTCTTCTGTTCCGACTGATTTAAACTTTATGACAGGTGCTCCGGTTAAAAAGCCCGAATCTCCTTTAGGGGGGAACAGTTTAAAGACAGACGTTTTCCAAGCCGAAACGGATAATAATAAGCTTTTGGATTTACAAAAAAATATTGAATATACAAAAAATCAAAAAAGGGGAATACCATGGCTTATTGACGAGTTTAAAGGTTCAATCGGGCTTGGTTTAAGCGCAAAAAAATGTTATCAAACCCTTGATAAAGCAAGATTGGGGCAAATAACCGTTGATGAAGCCTTAAAAATAGTCAGCCCTTATATTTCATCCCCCCAAAAATCTTCAAAG
>CAYUWO010000069.1:0-8597 GCA_964448535.1 uncultured Gammaproteobacteria bacterium
AGTCAAGGAAATTACAAGTTTTTGTTAAAAGCTTATCAAGGTTTTCCGTTTCATTAACATTTAAATTCGATATTCCTTCAAGAAGCCAGTATAAATTAAAAGTCAGCTTGTTTTTAGCGTGGTTTTTTGAATTTAGAGCTTGATTTTTGATGTGGTTTGAGCCATTTACAACAAATTTTGACAGCCCGTCCAAAACCTCTCGGGTTTTGTTTAGGATTGGCTCTCGGAGCTCTTTTTTAAAAGTTTCGTTTTCTTTTATTATGTTTATAATGTTTCTTACGACATTAGGGTTAATATCCAAAAGCCCTTTTATAAACCTTGCCTTAGAATCTTCATCCGTGTAAAAGCCGGCATAAGAGGGGTTTTTTGAAATAAGCTCATACAGTATAAAAGCTGCGGCTTCTCTGATTCTTCCGTCATGGTTTGTTAAATGGAACAGTAAAAGTTTTGCCTGTTCTTTATTTTCTAAACCTTTTATATTAATTAAAGCAAACGGCTTTTTATAATCTTCACTTTCTGATAAAATCCTGATAATATCAGAATGGTTCAATGTTTCAAGGGTTTGCCGATAAGCTTTTTTTACACTTTCATCTAAGCCCGTGAGGACAATTTCTAAAAAATTATTATACTTATCCATATAAAGCATTATAACCAAAAACGATGATTTATATAAAAAATTATAATGTAAAATGTCTAATAAGAAGATTTAAAAAGGAAAAAAGAGGAGTATAGAATATGAAAACACTTTTTAATTTTTTATTCAAATTTATGGATTCAAAAACGGAATACATAGGCTTATCAAGCTTTAAAGACGAAGAAAATAAAATTTCGGAAATTAAAAAAGAAACAGCAGTTCAAAAATCAAGCCTGACGGGTATTTTAAAAAGAGTTTAATTAACAAGCGCCACAAGCTCGGGCAGCCTGTAGTGTATAAAAAACGCAACCAAAATCCCGAGAAGCGTTCCCATTAAAACTTCAAGCGGGGTATGCCCCAGAAGCTCTTTCAAAACTTCGTAGGGTTTTGTTTGCTGTTCGTTGTGGACTATTAATTCTTTTACAAGACGGTTTAAGGTCGCTGCGGTTTTTCCCGCCGCACGTCTTAAGCCTTGGGCGTCTTGAATAACGACAAGCGAAAACCCGAGAGCTATCGCAAAGGTAATTGAATTAAACCCTTCAATCAGCCCGACGCTTGCTGCCAAAGCAGAAACCCCTGCCGAGTGGGAGCTTGGCATGCCGCCGGTTGTTGTAAAAATTTTAAAGTTTATTTTTTTGTGCACAACAATAAAAATGACTACTTTTAAAATTTGGGCAATACATGCGGACAAAATTCCCGCCGTCATAGCTTCAAAGCCTGAATTGTAGAACATTTATCCCCCTATATTACCCTTTTTCTGATTGTTTCTATTATTTCTTTAAAAATGTCCGATTCAATTTTGCTGTTTATAAGTATATCATAAGTTTTGTCAATTTGCTTAATAAATTTTTCCCTTGCTCCTTTTAAGCCGTACTTACCCACGTAAGTCAATTTATTTTCAATTTCGTCCTTTCCGGTTGTTTTTCCTAAATCGGATGTTGTTGATATAACATCTAAAATATCATCTGCCATTTGAAATAAAAGTCCGAAACTTTTTGCAAATTTTCTAAGCGAAGATATCGTTTTGTCGGCTCCGCCGCCCGTTATAGCACCAATAGTGCATGAGGCGCAAAAAAGAGCGCCGGTTTTATAATTTTGGATATATTCAAGATAATTGTCATCGTCTTTTAATCTCAGCGAGGAATCCTGCGCCTCTAAATCTGCCGTTTGTCCTCCGACAATGCCATATATGCCGGCGGCGGCGTTATATTCTCTTAAAACCTTTATAATGTTTTCTCTTGACACAGTTTTAGGAGTTTTATCAATTATGGTCTGTGCGCCGAGGCTGATTAAAGCGTCCCCCGCAAGAATTGCGAACGCTTCCCCGAAAACTTTATGGTTGGAGGGTTTTCCCCTTCTTAAATCGTCATTATCCATTGAGGGGAGGTCATCATGGATTAAACTCTGCGCATGAAGCATTTCAAGCGCACATGCGGAGGGAATTGCAACGATGTAATCTCCCGATACAATTTTGCATGATTCAAGACAAAGAATCCCCCTCAGCCTTTTTCCGGACAAACAGGTTGTATACTTCATAGCCTCAGCTGTTTTTTTTGCATACAGGCAGGCTTTATTTTGCAAAATTTCGTCGAAATATTCTCTAAGCGTTTCATCAATTATTTTTTTATACCCTTTTATCATTTATTTTCCTCAATTTCATCCAAATGCAGATTTTTTGTATTCTGTTTTGTTTTTTTTCTGGAGTCGGCGCGTTTTTTACTGCTTATTTTTGTATATTTTTTATCAAAATTGTTTTTTACAAAGTTTTCTTTTTTTTGACTCTCAAATGTAACTTTTTGCTTATATTCAAAAGTTTCATTTAAAAAATTAAGATAGCTTTCATAACGGTTTTTGTTTATTTTTTCAATATTTTTTATGACGCCGCACCCTTCGTCTTCTTTGGTATGCAGGCAGTCTGAGTATTTGCAGTCTTTTGAATATTTTTTAATGTCGTCAAAAAGCTCCGACAAGTCTTTTGGAAGAAGAAAATCAAAAACGAGTTTGGAAAACCCCGGCGTATCAATTATTTTTGTATCATTAATTTCAACTATTTCACAGTGTCTTGTTGTGTGGGTCCCTCTTTTACTTTTAGAACTAATCCGTCCGGTTTTTATGTCTTTATAGCTTAACGAGCCCAGAATAGAGCTTTTCCCGACTCCGGACAAACCGCAAAAAGCAATTGTTTTACCTTTAACAAGGTTTTGGAATTCGCTCAAACCGTCAAACATAAGGGCGGAGGTGAAAATAATGTCATATCCTAAGGGTTTATATATTGATAAAATTTCATTTTTTATTTTTTCAAGGGCGGGTTTATCCAATAAATCGTCCTTATTAAAACACAGAAGCGCAGGGATTTTAAAATATTTAAGAAATGTTAAATATCTGTTTAGCTGAATAAAGTCTATAGGAGGTTCAAGCAGAGAAGATACGACAACGACCATATCAAGGTTTGAAACGCTCGGTCTTGAAAGGGTATTTTTTCTTGCAAGTACGGCTTTAATTGCGCCGTTGTTTTCAATTTCCACAAAATCGCCCACTTTGACTTTTACTTTTTGTTTTTTTAAGACTTCCCTTAATTTACAACTTAAAAGCTCGCCTTTGTTATCTTTGGGCTTGACATAATAAAAATCGGAATGAATTTTATAAACCTGTGCTTCCATAAGACAATAATATCAAAATCATTAAGGTTTTGTCCATTAAATATTAACAGGTTTAACAACGGTTAACTTGTCCTATGCTTTTTATTATATTATAATATATTCAAATGATAAAAAAGGAAAATAATCTATGACGCTTACGGCTTGGTTTAATAAAAGGAAACAGGAGCAGCAGCGGGCTCTTAAAGAAAACGAAGTAAACATTGATGATTCCGTCGGTAAACTGTGGAGCCTTTGCTATAATTGCAATTCTCAGCTCCCTAAAAAAGATCTTGAAAATAATAAAATGGTGTGTCCGGTTTGCGATTATCATTTTAGAATTGGCGCAAAAGAAAGAATATCTCTTATTTTGGACGAAGGAAGCTTCGAAGAACATTTTGCAAATATAAAAGGGGTTGACCCTCTCGGCTTTGTTGATACAAAACCTTACCGCACAAGGCAGGAAGAGGCGCATGAAAAAACCGGACTTGACGAGGCGGTTATAACCGGCATTGGAACAATTGACGGGCAAAAAGTTGCTGTTGCCGTTATGGATTTTGATTACATGGGCGGCTCTATGGGTTCCGTTGTCGGGGAAAAGGTTACGAGAACAATGGAGTTGGCTCTTCAAATGCAAGTTCCAGTCGTTGTTTTTACCTCCTCCGGCGGCGCAAGAATGCAGGAATCGGCGTTAAGTCTTATGCAAATGGCAAAAACAAGCTGTGCCGTTGCTAAATTAAACGAAGCAAAGCTTTTATATATCACGGTTCTTTGTGAGCCTACATTCGGGGGTGTTACGGCGAGCTTCGGAACACTTGGAGATATAATGATTGCAGAAAAAGGCGCAAGAATAGGTTTTGCGGGAAGAAGAGTAATTGAGCAGACCATTAAACAGAAGCTCCCCGCTGATTTTCAAACTGCCGAATATCTTTTAAAATATGGGCAAATAGACTTTATAGTCGAGAGAAAAGACATGAAAGAAAAACTCTCAAAAATTATTTCAATGCATGCAAAAAAATAGAAAGCAAATTATGACGGAAAAGATACAAATACTTGATTTTGAAAAGCCGATTTATATTATGAAAGAAAAAATTGAGGAATTAAAGAAAATCAGCATGGATACGAATATGAATTACAGCTCTGAAATTGAAACTTTGGAAAATCAGACGGAAGAATATAAAAAAGAGCTTTACAACAAGCTTGAACCCTATCAAAAACTTCAAATAGCAAGACATCCCCAGCGCCCCAACTTTTACGATTATGTTCAATATATGACGGAAGATTTTATTGAGCTTCACGGGGACAGAGAAGGAGCAGACGACAGAGCAATTGCAGGCGGCGTTTGCAGAATAGGCGGAAATCCCGTTATGCTTATCGGAACCGTTAAAGGCAAAACAACAAAAGAAAACCTTGAATGCAATTTTGGCATGCCTCAACCTCAAGGGTACAGAAAGGCTTTAAGGCTTTTTGAACATGCGTCTAAATTTTCGCTTCCTATTATCACTCTTATTGACACAATGGGTGCGTATCCGGGGATTCGTGCCGAAGAAACCGGACAAGGAATTGCTATTGCGGTTAATTTAAAACAAATGGCAAAACTTGATGTTCCCGTTATTTCTGTTATCACGGGCGAAGGCTGTTCCGGAGGAGCTTTGGGGCTTGCCGTTTCTAACAAAGTTATGATTTTAGAGCATGCGTACTATACCGTAATTTCGCCCGAAGGGTGCGCTTCCATTTTATGGAGAGATGCCGCAGAAGCCAAAACGGCGGCAAATGCGCTTAAGATAACGGGAGAGGACCTTTTAAAATATCGTATAGTTGACGAAGTTATAAAAGAACCTGTCGGTGGCGCACACTATAATCCCGAACTTATGGCTAAAAGTTTGAAAGAGTCTTTAGTAAAGGCGCTGGACGAATTCAGGGGCATGAGCGCATTTGAATTAAAAAATCACAGGTACGACAAGTTCCGCATGCTTGGCGTTTTTGCGCAATAAATAAAAGGAAAATTTTATGACGGTTGAATTAAAAAATGTCAGAAATTTTAAAATAGTGCCCGAAAATTTTGAGCACTCAACCGTTTTTGAAATAAAAGAAATCGCCTCCGGCTCAATTAGGGCGTTGTTGCCAAAAATAACCCCCGATGAATTGAACAGCTATCAAAAAGGCGCAAATGTCGAAGTGTTCGGGCTTACAAAGGAAGGCCCCGTATATTTTACAACAACCGTTCTTGAAAACAATAAAAATGAACTTTTAATTGAATACCCTAAAAATTTAAAAGAATTACAAAGAAGAAAACATTCAAGGGTTCAATTTAGAGGTGCTCTTAAAGTTGCGGAAAATGAAAACATCAAAATTAAACTTGATGACATCTCGGCGGGCGGGCTTAAATTTGAATCTGATTTTTCTTTTATTCGGGGTAAAAGTTATCCGATAAAAATCGAATTGATAAATAATTTAACCATAGAATGCTTTATGGAAGCTGTTCGTGTTGTAAAAACAGAAGATAAGCAATATCCGTATTCTGTTTCGGTTAAATTTAAAGATATGAGAAGTATGGATAAAATTGCGCTTTTGCAGTATTCCATGGGTGTTAATTCCGAAATGGAACATAAGTTACATAAATAAATCAGGGTTATATTATGACGAAAGAAAATAAAAATGCGGAAATAAACAGTAAAAAGAAAGGTAAAAAATTCGGATTTTACCTTGCAATAATGATAAGCTTTTTGATTGCTGCGGCAATCATTTTTACCGCGTTTTATTCCACAAAAGGAATGACACGCCTTATGCGGGATTTCAGAGAAACATACGCTTCGTATGAAAACCTTATTTCAAAGGCAGTTGTGAAATCTTTTACCCTTGATATTAAAAACGGCAATTTTGCCGCAACGAAAGACACGATTGAATTTTTAAAAAGAAACGGATATATCGGATATGCTTACGCTTACGATAAAAATGCGGATTCCATTATATGGGCATCCGAATCTTCTTTAATGCAGCAAAAAAATTCTCATATTATGAATAATATTTTGCCGCTTGTAAATCAGGAACAAAAGATTCAACAAAGGGAGCTGCAGCTTGGACCGTATAATTTTGTAATCGGTCTTTCTCCAAATAAGCTTGACAGCAAAGGCTATCAAAGCATGTTTGATAATTTAAAATATTTCATTATTCTCTTTCTTTTTATAGGTGTTTTAATCAGCGCCATTATAAGCAAAATGATTAATAAGCCTTTAATGAATCTTGTTTTGGGGGTTCAAGAGTTCGGAAAGGGCAACTTTGAGTATCGTCTTAAAGAATCGGGATTTGAAGAAATTGACGAGCTTGTAGGAGCATATAATCGCATGTCGTCCCAGCTTTGCGAATTGTATGAATCTTTGGAAGCAAAAGTTGAAGAAAGAACAAAAGAGCTTGAACTTGCAAACATAAAATTAAAAGAAACTCAAACTATGATGGTTCATTCGGAGAAAATGCGCTCGCTCGGCGAGCTTGTTGCGGGAATTGCACATGAAATTAACAACCCGATTAATTTTATTTACGGGAACATAATGATTTTGGATAACTATCAAAAAGACCTTATGACCCTTATTGATAAATATGCGGGCACGGAATCTCAAATTGACCCTGCAAGCCTGAAAGATATTAACGACTTTAAACAGAAAGTCGACATGGAATTTTTAAGGGATGATATAGGAGATTTAATTAAATCTTGTATGGAAGGGGTTGAACGTACAAAAAACATTATTTTGGATTTGAAGAATTTTTCAAGAATGGATGAAATGGTATTTTCGGAGTGTAACATACCTAAAGAAATAGACACAACATTAAACATTTTGAATAACAAAATTAAAAACAGAGTTACCGTCCATAAAGATTACGAAGAAAATCTTCCCAAAATTGAGGCGTACGGCGGGCAAATAAACCAAGTATTTATGAATATTCTCGACAATGCGCAGAGCGCAATAAAAGGAACAGGCGACATTTATATCTCTGCCGCCCGTGACGGAGAAAATATAGCCGTTAAATTCAAAGACACAGGCTGCGGCATAAAACCCGAGGATTTAAACAAAATTTTTGAGCCTTTTTATACCACAAAGCCTGTAGGACAGGGCACAGGGCTTGGCATGAGCATAGCATACAGAGTAATAGAAGCTCACAGCGGGCAAATTAAAGTTGAATCGGTTGTAAACGAAGGCACAACAATTACTATTGTTCTTCCGATTAATCACAAAATAAAAGACAAGGAACCTTAAAGGGTAAATGGACGAAAAGAAATACAAAATTTTAATAGTTGATGATGAAATTGATAATCTTCAATTTATGTACAGAACTCTCAGACGCGAATACGAAGTAACAAAGGCGCAAGGACCGCTTGAAGCGCTGGAAATTTTAAAAAATGAAGATTTTCAGTGTGTTTTGTCCGATCACAAAATGCCCGATATGGACGGAGTTGAATTTTTAAAAAGAAGCGCGAACGGACATGAGGACACTATGCGGCTTCTTGTTACGGCATATTCCGACGTTGATATTTTAATGAATGCCATAAATTACGCTAAAATATATAAATATATTAAAAAGCCGTATTCTCCCGAAGAGCTTTTGCATTCTGTTCGTTTGGCGCTTGAATATTGGCAGTTAAAAGAAGATAACAAACACCTTTTATACGACTTGAAAGACCTTTTCTCGGGCACTATAAATGCGATTATGGATGCGCTGGATTCTAAAGATTCATATACTTTAGGCCGCTCAAGGCGCGTTGCTTTTTATACAAGCAAAATTATATCCAAAATGAATCTGGATAAAACTCAAAAAGCCGTAATTGAGCTTGCGGCGCTTCTTCATGACATAGGAATGATTGGAGTCAGAGAGGATATTCTCCATAAAGTCGAGGCGCTGAATGATGAAGAAAGAGAAGAAATAAGGAAACATGTTTTTTATTCTGTAAAAATTTTAGAAGATATAAAACAACTTGAAAAAGTAACCGAGGTTATTAAATATCACCATGAATTTTTTAATGGCTGCGGCTATCCTTTCGGAATTAAGGGGGAAGAAATTCCCATCGGCTCCAGAATCATTGCTATAGCTGATGCATACGACTCCCTATTGTCCTTTAGACCATACAGAGAAGGGCTTGAATCCTCTGAAGCCATTAAAAAAATTGAGGAAAAAAGAGGAACTCAATTTGACCCCTACATTTTAGATATTTTTGTGTCCGTTGTGGACGAAGCAAACAAAGAATGGGACAGCTTAAACCCCTACACCAAGGAAAAGTGAAATTTCTGACAGGTGAAGCGAGCTTGCCCGAGCGTAACCTGTAAAGCGAACGA
>CAYUWO010000070.1:0-7528 GCA_964448535.1 uncultured Gammaproteobacteria bacterium
GCTGCTCGCTTTACGGAGCTCCGCTGCTTATCAGCAGCTCCGTCCGTCAGAAATTCCGCCTCTTGAAATTTCTTGTCTTGAAATTTCTTAATCGCTCACTCCTCGGATTCCGCTCCATAACCGCTTTTATAAAGCGATTATTCAGCTTCACACGTCGTTCGCTTTACAGGTTACGCCCAAGGGGGCTCCCGCATGCCGTAGTGTTTCGAGCAAGGCTCAACGCCATTGCTCTTCACACCGGCTCCCGCATGCCGCAAATGCTTCGGGTCAACCCTCATCGGGTCGCCCCTCTCGCACCGGCATTCGCAGTCAGAAATTTCACGTAAATATTTGTAACATAATTATTTTTTTTAAGAAATCAAAGATAAGTTCATGTTTTTATATACATGTAAGAACAAAGGGGTATTAGATGTCAAATCCATTTGCAATTAACTCTTACGATGCATACGGCGCATACGCAAAGACAATGGAAGCCCAAAATACTAATATAGGAACGGGCGGATTTTCAGGCGGTGCGGGCAGTGTTGGTGCGGCGGGTTTTCCTGCGGGGTCTGCTCGGGTAGGCAAAACCGAGGGAATTAATCCGTTTCAGCAAGACATTAATGAAGTTACCAAAATCGGTGCGCAAAAGCGTACAGGTTTTGAAGTTGGTCTTGGCGGAACAAATAACCCTGATGACCATAAGATTTTTTATGCTGCTTAATATTAAATATGCGTTTGATAAATAAGCTGCTGAAAAGCATTATCAATAAAAAAGGAGGTTAAAGCCTCCTTTTTTTGTTGTTTTATTATATGAAATACCTTTCTTATCCCGTCGCCATTTGGCAAACACCGAATAACCATGTCGGTTAACTGTCGCATGTTAGGAAGTTTGACATTTTTTTGCTATAATTATTCTGTTATAAAAAGGATAATTTAAAAATGTTAAAAAAAGCTGTCTTAATCTTCATATTGGCTTTTGCTTTGCCCGTTTTTGCGCTTGAAGAAACCCAATATGATAAATTGGCGCCGATTCAAAAAAGGATAAACAGTATCGGATTTAAAATTTTGAATGCTAACATGCTTGATAAACATATAGTTTTTTCATACAACAAAGAAGATAAACTTATAAAAAACGACTCTGCTATAAAAAGGCAAATCGTCTTGCAAGATAAAATATTATCCCAAGCGGAAAACGATGATGAAATTGCCGCATATCTTGCGCGCGAAATATTTGTTGCCAATCGCTCTTTTGACGGGGTCATGAACGGGCTTATAAGCACAGCACAAATAAAAATGGCGCCCAAAAAATATGAGCTTGTGTCGGATAAAATGGCTGTGGATTACCTTGTAAAAGCGGGATATAACCCTATTTTTTTAATAACTTTTATTAATAAAACCTGTTCTCAGGCAAGACAAGACAAAATTTCAAGACACAACTTAACTTCAAAGCGTCTAATGTATATTTATGAGAAAATTTACAGAGATTATCCTTATTTTATTGTAAATAACGCCTGTCTTGAAAATGAATATTATCAAAACTTTTTATTGAATTCGATTAACAACAGAAGGATTCTTAGACAAAAAATCAAAAGCGGGGGGATAAAAGAAATTGAATATGAATAAAGCTCTTCTCATTCTGTTTTTATCGGTTAATCTCCCTTGCTGTGCCGCAGTTTACGATTTTCTTGCCGACACGATAGACAAAAGCACGGTAAAAACGCCTTTTGTTAATGATAATTACGATTATTCAAGCACTGACGCCGTTGTCATTCCCCTTAGAATCGAAGAGAAAATTTCAACAAAGGATAAAAATTTCCATGAAGGTATGAGCGTTAATTTAAGGGTCAGAGAAAATGTTTTTTATAAAAATAAAATTATTTTAAAAAAAAATGATATCGTAAAAGCCAAAGTAGGCACGCATATAACAAGCGGGATGAACGGAATCCCGCACAGTATAATAATTAACAACTTTGATATTTTGCAAATTGATCCGTCTAAATTAAAATCTTCATATCAAAAAGATGGCTGGAACAGGACATATCTTGTTCTCCCCCTGAAATGGTCGCTCACTTTTTTGCCTCCGACAGGTTCTTTAACTAATTTTATTTTAGGCGGACATGCAAAAGTTACTCCCAAAGATGAAATAAATGTTTATTATTACCCTTTATGGGGCAGGGGCGAAAGCTTTGTTTCACAATGATTAAATGCAGTAAAGGCGGCAATCGCCGTTTAAGGTTAAGCCCGTTGGTTTATTTAAATTTTAGCTCAATTTCATAAAAATATTTTTATGAAAAAACTTTTTATATTTTTCTTAATTTTCTTTTTAACATCCTGCACAAAAGAAGCTCAAGTTGAATTGCCATACGTTTCATATATGCCGGTTAAAATAAGTGAAAGGGATTCTTCAAATGCGTATCAAGGTTTTATAGACAGGGGGCTTGACGTTAATTTAAGTTTCGGATTATCGGGCACAATAGACGGGCTTTATGTAACGGAAGGCGATTATGTAAAAAAAGGAAAACTTTTGGCTAAAATTGACAACGACGAATACAAGTTTGAAATATCCAGAGCAAAAAGCGAGCTTGATAATGCACTCGTAAAATATAATCAACAAAAAAGCTATTTTGAAAGAATATCAAAACTTTATAAAGCGGGGGGCATTTCTTATAACGACTGGGAAAA
Source organism: uncultured Gammaproteobacteria bacterium (assembly GCA_964448535.1). GTDB lineage: Bacteria > Cyanobacteriota > Vampirovibrionia > Gastranaerophilales > Gastranaerophilaceae > Galligastranaerophilus_A. The sequence goes on from CAYUWO010000070.1 coordinate 2,665, forward strand.
TGCCCAGACAAACTTAAAATCGGGTGAAAATCAAATTAAAATTTTAAAAAACGGGTTAAATATTGCACAAAATAAAGAAACTTTCAGTAACATATACGCCCCGTCAGACGGTTACATAATAAAAACTTACAAAGACAACGGACAATTTGCTCAAGCGGGCGAAACCGTTATGCTCTTTCAAGGAAATGGCATGCTTGAAGCAAGAGTTTTTGCGCCGCAAAAAGATATAAATTTAATTAAAAAAGACCAAAAAGCCGTTATAACAACGGAAGCTGCCCCATATAAAACCTATTTGGGAAAAGTTAAAAGCCGCACAAACACAAGTATAAACGAAGGCGCCTACAGAGTAACAATCACTTTTGACGAAAATTACCCCGAGCTTTTGGACGGGATGAGCGTTTCGGTTAAAATCAATTCAAACGGCGCAATAAAGGGAATTTTTATCCCTATTAATTCGGTTTTATCGGATGTTGATAAAAAATATATTTTTATTCTTGAAAAAACAGGCGAAAATACCGGTTTGGCAAGAAAAAGAGAGGTTAAAACGGGCGGAATTTATGACGGGTTAATTGAAATCAAAGAGGGGTTAAAAACGGGGGAATTGGTAATCACGGGCGGAGTTAACAAGATTATGGATAAGAATCAAGTAAGGTTTTTATGAATTTAAGCGAATTTTTTATTAAAAATAACATTCTTCTTATCGCTTTAACTTTAATTTTTGGAATAGGGGGGATGTTTGCTTTTTTTAATTTAAACAGAAATGAGGACCCCGGATTTAAAATAAGAACCGCAAGCATTATAACCGACACAAGCGGCTTTAGCGCAAAAAATACAAACGATTATGTTACCCGCCCTATAGAAAATTTGCTTTTACAAACAGAAGAAATTGAGGATATAAGAAGCGAGTCTTTAACGGGAAAAAGCGTGATATATGCTGATTTATACGAATATTACGATAACATTCAACCCATTTGGGATAAATTGAGAAGAAAAGTTGCTCTCGCAAAAAGTTTTATCCCAAACGGGCTTGAACCAGTCGTAAATGATGAATTTGCGGATGTTTACGGCGCTTTGATAGGGGTCAGCAAGCAAGGGGCAGATTATGAAGAACTTTTTGATTTAGCCGAAAACGCCAGAGATGAATATTTAAAGCTTCCGTCAAGAGGAAAAGCCGAAATAGTCGGCAAACAGGATGAAGTTTTATATTTTTACCTAAACGGCTCTTATTTTTCAAATTTAGGGCTGACAGCAGGCGGGATAAAAGATTATATATCTTCTGTTAATGTTATAAAGGGCGGAGGAGCGTACGTTACCCCGTCAAATTATATTGAAATAACCCCGAAAAAGATTTTTTTCGATGAAGAAAGCGCAAAAAACACCGTATTGAACATAAAAGGCAAGCCGGTTTTAGCAAAAAATGTATTTAACATAGAAAAAACGGTTAAAAAACCTCTTATGAAACTTGTCCGCTCAAACGGCAAAGAAGCTCTTATTATAGGAATTTCAATGAAAGAGAAAGGGAATATTTTAAAATGGGGAAAAGAAATAAGAGAAAAAACGGCGGAGCTTTCAAAAAATTTTCCCGAAGCAAAGTTTGAAATTCTTGCCCTTCAAAGCGACTATGTTAAGCTTTTAATAAATAAATTTACCTCCAGCCTTTTTGAGAGCATTTTTGCCGTTATTTTTATTGTTTTTATTATATTGGGCGCAAAAACGGGGCTTATAACCGGAGGAATAATTCTTATAACAACTGCTTCGGCTTTTTTAACGATGAAAGCCTTAAACATCGGGCTTGATAAAATTTCTCTTTCGGCGCTTATTATATCTTTGGGGATTCTTGTTGATAATTCAATTGTTATAGCACAGGGCAGTTTAAAAGAAAAATATACAACCGACAGCGAAATCAGGAACCATATAATAACAACGGCAGGAAAATTTCAACTTCCTCTATTTATTACCACCATGACGGCTTCTCTTTCTTTTTTGCCCGTATTTATCGCAAGAAGCACCGTTGGGGAGTATGCTTCCAACCTTTTTAAAGTTGTGTTTATAACCCTTATATTCTCTTGGTTTTATTCCGTTTCTCTTCTTCCCTATTTAATGTATAAATTCGGCTATTCTGACAAAACAAAACAAAGAGAAATTTTTTTAATAAATTTTTTTAAAAATAAAATTCCGTCCGCTCTTGCGCACCCAAAAAAGACAATTATATTAAGCGTTTTTTTATTTTTGACCTCGCTTATTCTCTTTTATTTTGTACCTAAAATCTTTTTTCCGGATTCGGACAGAAACATGTTTGAGATAAGGCTCAATTTAAAGAACGGAGTAAGTTTTGAAGAAACAAACAAAGCCGCAATAAAAACCGAAGATTATCTTTCAAAATTATCCTATGTAACATCATATTCTTCATATATAGGAACCTCCGCCCCAAGATACGTACTTTCTGCGAGCCCCGAAGCGGACAGGAGAAATTTTGCAATGATTCTTGTAAATGTTAAAGATTATAAAGAAGTGGGCAGACATATTGAAGAAGCAAAAAGTTTTATCAATAAAGAATTAACAAATGTTCAGGCGGTTGTGAGAAAAATTCCCCTCGGGCCGCCGGTGGATGCTCCTTTTGAAGTAAGAATCATAAATAACGATATAGGCAAGCTTTTTGAATATGAAAAGATAGTCAGCCGTGAATTATCGAAAATTAAAGGGGTTTATCTTGTCAAAAACAACTGGGGGGATAACACCCCGGAATATCAAATAACAATAAATCAAACTGCTGCCGCTTTAGCGGGGGTTACGCCTTCGTTTCTTTTTAAATATTTGAACGCCTGTTATAACGGAGAAGAATTAACTTATTATTACAGAGGCGACATCAAAGTTCCCGTAGTTTTATACGGCGGGGGCGGCGCTCCTTTGGAATCAATTTCTTTTTATTCGGATAACTTAAATAAAATTATTCCCCTGGCTCAAATTGCACAAGCTAAGCCCGTTTTTACATATTCAAGAATTTTGAGGCGGAATAATTCTTATGTTTTGACCGTTCAGGGGTGGTTCGACGAATCTTTAACAGCAAATAAAACGGCAGAAATTTTAACCCCTGTTCTTGATAAAATTGAAGGGCTAAATTACGAATACGGAGGAACAATTGAAAAATCAAAAAAAGGAAATAAGTCTGTAGAGGAAAAAATTCCTGTCGGGTTCGGGGTTATTTTTCTTATTTTAATAGGATATTTTAACAGTTTAAAAAAACCTTTTTTAATTCTTATTTGCGCTTTTTTAGCCTTAACAGGAGCTAATTTCGGGCTTTTTATAACAAATTCGGATTACGGATTTATAACATTTCTCGGATATATTTGTCTGATTGGAATTTGCGCCAACAACGGTATTATTTTAATTAACGAAATTAAAGGCAACAACCCTAAAGAAATTGAACGGGCGGCAATTTCAAGAATTGAACCCGTTTTGTTGACTTGCCTTACGACAATCGGCGGAATGCTCCCGTTATGGATAAAAAACGACCCTATGTTTTCCACCTTGGCAATATCAATAATATTCGGGCTTGTGTCGTCAATTTTAATCACGCTTTTAGTTCTGCCCTGTGTTTATTTGATTTTTTTTGCCGATGATGCGACTTGAACGCACGACCTATTGATTACAAGGTATTATGTGCGGTTTGGTTTTTTGGGATGAACAAAAAATGTTTAATTCAAACTTTAATTAACCCTGTAAAAGCGGGTTCACTTGAACTTGATAAATTATATTATAAAAATAAAATTACTTTTGGAAGTGCAAAAGGTTTTAAAGCAACAAATCAAGTTGAACTTACTATTAATGCAATCGCTACACTTTGCGCAAGACCGACACAGCTTATTGAACAAATGTACGGTCAGGATTTAACAATCGCAACGGCTTGCGTTAATTTTTTCGACAAATAGTCATATTTATCGGGGCTTATTATTCGGATATATTTTTATATTATAATTGGGCAACCATAAGCGAAGTAAAAGAAAATCCGAGAACATCTTATTCCCGTGCGGGAGCGGGAGTTGCCCGCACAACCCGTTTTGGCTTGGCTTCAACAAAAGGCGAAGGGGGTAAAAAAGGGGTCGACGGTTCAAACGATACTTTTACGGACTCGTTTGGTTGTTTTTTCGGTAAATTTTCAAAGGATTTTGGGTAAAATTTCAACCGCCCTCGATATTGCTGACAATATAACATTAAATTCGATAATGACCGATAATTAAATGGTCTTTTTTACTTTGTTTTTAATATTTTGCAGTTTTAATATAAGTTTCTACCACAGTATATGCTGTTTTTGTTGCGCCGGATGATAATTGTGCTTCTTCACCCTTCATCAATAAAAATAAAGGACAAAGCAGAACACTTAATACTATTGAACATACCATCTTGTCATCGGGTTTTGCAGATACAGAACCTGATAATGGAATATATGTACCATCTACGGCAGTTGTATGAAAATCTGTGACAGTTAATTCTCCGGAACGACCAATCATTCCTTTGCTTTTTGCAAATGAAATCTGCGCAGTAACGGGAGTTCCTGATTGAATCAGTATTAAATCATTTTGGTCTTTTACATCATTGACAACGGAAAAATTAACAGTACTGCCGTTTACAATATTATTCGTTGTAATTGTTTGATCACAACGAATAATAATAGGCGTATGTGCCGCAAGCGTAGCTTTGCCTTCATCATTAACAGCTAATTTCATACTTGGGTATTTATATGATGCCGAAATATCCTCTGTTGTTTTTAAAAACTCGGTTAAATTCATTTCTTCCGTACTTGCTGATGTCGATAATGGTGTTACAAATAATAACATTAATGCAGTAATTAAAAATGTTGATAAAA
>CAYUWO010000070.1:7538-8348 GCA_964448535.1 uncultured Gammaproteobacteria bacterium
TTTCCCTTTCAATAAAAATTGCAGGATTGCGACAAATAGCAATCCCATTATAATTCCAACTATAAATCTTGTAATATTCCCGGTATTATATGCTCTTATACCCAAACCATAATTTATAAAAATATCAATTAAGGAAATTGTAAAAAACAATAAAAACATCTTTAAATTAATATTTAATTTGTCAAATAATTCAAAAATCCCAAAAACAACCACACCTAAATAAAAGCCCAAACAGCGACAACATAGCGCAATCGGATAACCTAAAACCCAAAAACTTCTATCAGGTTGTTGATGACAAGAAAACATATATAAAGAAGTCAGATAATCCGAAAATTCATAGTGCTTAAAATAAGCCATAGCAGGAGCTAATGTGCTTCCGATAACAAAGAAAGCACTATATAAACAAAATAAAATTAATATTGTAATTCTTATTTTATTTTTTCATCTGCACCTTTATATTCTGCGAATAAATCTTATATTCGTTTTTAGCTTTATTAACCAATTTTTTTGTTTACGGATAAAAGAAGCATCAATAAAATGAAAAATATACTCTTAAATCCAATTGTCATAATATTCTTCCAGTTTGAATCATTTAACATTTTAATCAATATGTTGTGTAGCTTCAAAATGCTCTTGTTATGGAGAGTTTGCGCATAAATTTTAATATTAAAATTAAAAGTATAACATTTTTTAATATATATAAATACCTTTAATTATTTGTGCTAATATATATTTTGGCAGATTAAACAATATAAACGCAACATATTGATTAAAATGTGGCGTATGTAGGATATTCTTAAAATATATTTA
>CAYUWO010000071.1:0-1672 GCA_964448535.1 uncultured Gammaproteobacteria bacterium
CAGAAGATGTAGTTGTGCCAAGAAATAAAATCGCCGATTTAATTAAATACATTCAAAATTTGTGTGCGGAATTTAACATAACGGTTTGTATAATGGGGCATGCGGGCGATGGGAACATACACCCCAATTTTGCGCTTGATTTATCCGATAAGGATGAAAAAGAACGGTTTGAAATTGTTAAAGAGAAGCTTTTTGAGCTTGCAATTTCTTTGGGCGGAACTCTATCCGGAGAGCATGGAATAGGGTATGAGAAGAAAAAATACCTTAAAAACGCCCTTGATATACAAGCTTATGAATATATGAAAAAAATCAAAATGCTTTTTGACCCTCACAATGTTTTAAATCCGGAGTTAATGTTTTAATGGATATAAAAATTTTTAAAAAATGTTTAAAAGAATTAAGCGCGCTTTCATTTCCTATTTTGGCGGGCAACATAGGGCAAATGCTTATTAGCCTCGGAGATGTTTATGTGGCGGGGCATTACAGCACGAATGTTCTTGCTGCCATAAGCGTTGCAAGCGCAATTTTTATGACTTTTATGATAGCAGGAATCGGATTTTGCTGCGGCATTACCCCTGTTTTATCAAATTACAGGGGCGAAAAGAAACCCGTAAAGAAGCTTTTTGGAACAACGGTGCTTTATTCTGTTATTTTATCTTTTCTGTTTTTTCTGTTGGTGCTTTCCCTTGTCCCTCTGATGTATAGGATAGGTTTAAGCCCTCTTATAGTTGACGACTCGGCAGAATATCTTAAAATATCCGCATTTTCGGTTTTCGGGCTATTATTGTTTTCTGCCCTAAAAGAGTTTTTGCAATCTTATGAAGTGGTAATTTTTCCTAATATAGTTATGATAATAGCGGTTTTTTTAAACCTTGGTTTAAATTTTATCCTTACATGGGGGTTAATGGGTTTTCCCGAGCTTGGGGTCAAGGGGCTTGCAGTTGCAAGTTTAATCACAAGGTCGTTCCTTGGCTTATCGCTTTTTGTTTACTGTTTACGTTTTTTAAAGGGGAGCATTTACAAAAAAACTTTATTTTACATAAAAGACTTGATAAAAATCGGCGCCCCGATTGCCGGAGCTATGTTTATTGAATTTTTAGGGTTTAATGTCGTAGCCGTTCTTGTGGGTAAATTTGAACCTGTGTATGTTGCCTGCCATAACATTATCTTGTCGATTGTGAGCGTATTTTATATGATTCCCTTTTCGCTTTCCTGTGCTCTTTCGGTTAAAATCGGATATGCAAACGGAAGCAAAAATACGGAAGATATTAAAAGATTTTCTCTTGCTGCGCTTTATTGTATGCTTATTTATGCGATTTTTTCCGCATGCTTATTAATTGGGTTCAGATATCCTCTATTAAGAGCGTTTTCAAGCGATACGAACGTAATTGAAACCGGAGCTTCAATTATGATAATTACCGCCTGTTTTGCTTTGTTTGATGCAATACAAGGGTGTTGCATAGGCGCGCTTAAAGGGTTGAAACAAACCGTTCAAATGCTCGTTGTGATGTTTTTAAGCTACATTTCAATCAGCATTCCCGCAGGTTTAATTCTTGCCTATAAATTTAACCTCGCTCTAAAGGGTTTTTGGCTCGGGTTGTTTTTTGGGATATTTTTTGCCGCCCTCATATCCTCCATACTTTTAATAAGAAGATATAAAACCTTGAAACAA
>CAYUWO010000071.1:1682-8231 GCA_964448535.1 uncultured Gammaproteobacteria bacterium
ACTTTACAGCTAAAGTGCAAATAATATATGCCCTTGTGTATAAATATCGGTATAATGGCAATTTTATAATATGGTGGCATATTTTATCTGTTATGAAAATCGGCGAAAAAGACTTGATTAAAAAAGCAAAAAACGGGGATATATCCTCCCTTGAAACTTTATTAAAAGAAACCGAAAAAGATATTTATGCCTCGCTTTATTATTTGACGGACACAGAAGTTGAATTTGGCGATATAGTTCAAGAAAGTCTTTTAAAGATTTCAAAAAATATTAAAAAATTAAAGGATGACTTATCTTATAAAGCGTGGGTAAATAAGATTGTATTAAGAGAATACTATAATTTTTTAAGAAAAAAAAGAAACAAATGTAAAAAAATTGCCGAAGGCGATATATGCGAAATTTGCGACGACTATGCTTTTGAAGATAAAAAAAGAGCCCCGATTGATGATTGCATAGGGCAAGAAGTTATGTCCGCCCTTAAAAATTCTATCTGCAAACTGAACGCTCCATACAGAGAAGCGATTGTAATGAGAGAATTTGCGGAACTAACCTATGATGAAATTGCCCGCATAACAAACACGAATATAGGAACGGTGAAATCCAGAATAGCAAGGGCAAGAAACAGATTAAAAGAATATATGAAGGGGTATATCGAATGATTCTGAAAGGGTTTATCGACTGCAAAGACATGGGTAAATTAATTCTTGAATATATTAATTATGAACTATCGAGGAATGTAATGCGAAAGGTAGCAATGCATTTAAGAAATTGCCCAAACTGCATGAAAAAATATAACGAGATTTCAAAAAGAAAAGACGAGCTTAAAAAAATATTGCCTGATATAGAAAAAAGATTAAGAATGGAGCGTGAACTATCATGCTATGCCGATAAAGAAGCCGGCGAGAGCACAATTTTTATAGTCGAAACAATGCTCCTTTGCGATATTGAATATAAAAAGGAATTAATAAAAAATGAAAAATTAAGCAAAATTATAAAAAAGGCAAAAACCGCTTTGAATAAGCAAATAAAAGCGGACAAAACCGAAAAAATAATACAGGATATAAAAAATAAAAACAGGAAAAAAAGAAGAATAAAAATAAAGCTTATTCGTCTGTTTCAACCTCTACACCGTGCGTTTTTAAAATTTGTATAAAGTTATTGGCAGCCTGCCTTTGGATATCTCTCGGAACTACCCTTAATAATTCAATTGTAAGAGAAAGCACAGGGTCTTTGTCATACCACCTGTTTCCCTTAATTGAGGGCTTTACAACGGCATAAAATCTGTCGATTGCTTGCTTTGATACTCTCTCTTCGACTTTTTTTAAGAAAACTTCGGCTTGCGCTTTAAGTTCATCGGGATAATCACGAAGAAGACCAACCACTTTTAAAAGCAAGGGGTCATAATCATACCATCTTTTATACTGCTTATTTTCTGTCATTTTAGCCCTTTATTTTAATATCTTTTTCAATATCATGCTCAAACACAATTTCGGGTTGATAGTCTATCGGGGCACGAACTATATTTGCACCAAGCCCCGACAATTTGGCGGTAAACTTTTCATAACCGCGGTCGATATGATGAAGCGATTTAATAACAGATTCGCCTTTTGCCCCAAGTGCGGCGACGACAAGAGCGGCGCCCGCCCTCAAATCGGTACAGGCAACATCAGTCCCAAAAAGGTATTCAACCCCCTTAATAATAGCATGGTTATTGCTTTGCTTAATGTTTGCGCCCATGCGCCATAACTCGCTTATATGCATAAAGCGGTTTTCATAAAGGCTTTCGGTTACGACGGATATACCGTCAGCAGTTGAAAGCAAAGTCATGGCAAGCGCTTGAAGGTCTGTCGGAAACCCGGGATAAGGCTGGGTAATAAAATTCATTGCTTTAAGTCTTTTATCAGATGAAACTTCCATAACATGAGGCTCGACAAGTTTTATTGTGGCGCCCATTTCAAGGAGCTTGCCCGTAAAAATAGTTAAGTGGTTAGGATAGACATTTTTAACGTAGGCATGTCCTCTTGTTGCGATGATTGCAGACATATAAGTACCCGCCTCGATTCTATCAGGTATGGTCGTATGTTCAATCCCGTGTAAATCGGAAGGCTTGACCCCAACAACAACAATTTGGTTTGTGCCGGCGCCGTCAATTTTTGCCCCCATAGTTTTTAGAAAATTTGCAAGGTCAACAATCTCGGGTTCTTGCGCAGCATTTTGAATAACAGTTGTACCCTCGGCAAGCACAGCAGCCATCATAATATTTTCGGTGGCTCCGACCGAAGGTATATCAAAACAAATTTCCGCTCCTTTTAAATCTTTTGCGACAGCATACACGTAGCCGTCTTTAATGTCGCACTGGCACCCCATAGCTTGGAGCCCTTTTATATGGAAGTCAACTCTTCTCTCGCCGATTTGGCAACCGCCGGGAAGCGCAACACAGGCTTCTCTCATCCTGCCGACTAAAGGACCGAGCACAACAAAAGAAGCACGCATTTTGGAAACAAAAATATCAGACGCGGCAACACTGGTTATATTTCTGGAATCTATGGTTAAAATGCCGTTAATTTTATCGTAATCAATTACGGCGCCAAGCTCCGACAAAACATCAGTCATTATTTCAACATCGGATAACTCGGGAACATTTTTTATAACGCAAACATCATTTGGAAGCAAGGACGCCGCCATAAGCTTCAATACGGCATTTTTAGCACCCGAAATGCTCACTTCCCCCATAAGGGGAACTCCCCCCTGAACTATTAACTTTTCCTGTTTATTTTGCATTTTGAATCATAAAGTGTTAAAGTACTCCTTTATATTCTAATACAATTTAAAGATATTTAAAAGAGGTTATAAAAAATTAACAATCGGAAAATACTCTCTGCGCTTCTTCTCTGTCGTCAAAATGAATAGTTCTGTCTTTTAAAATTTGATAATCCTCATGTCCCTTGCCCGCAAGGATGATAACATCATTTTTATTTGAAATTTTAGCTAAAAGTTCGATTGCAAGGCGCCTATCGGGCTCCACAAAAACGGTTTTCGGGTTAATCAATTTAAGTCCGGAGAGGATATCCGTTATGATTTGCTGGGGGTCCTCCGAACGTGGATTATCAGATGTTATAACAATTTTATCGCTTAAATTTTGAGCAATAGCACCCATTTTTGGTCTTTTAGTAGCGTCCCTGTCCCCGCCGCAGCCAAACATGCAAATAAGCTCGGAGTCTTTCGGGGTAAGTTCCCTGGCTGCACGTAAAATGTTTTCCAGGCGTAATCAACAATTACCATAGGGTTGTTATGGACAATTTCAAAGCGACCCGCAACGGATTTTGTCGCTTCGAGTGCTTCTTTACAAGATTTTAAAGATATCGAGGACATAAGCCCGACCCCGATGGCACAAAGCGCATTATAAACACTAAACATCCCGTTTAACATAAGCTTTATTCTAAGCACATCTTCACCGATACGGCAGTCAAAAGAAACCCCCCTTGATGTAAATTCAATATTTTTTGCCATAAGTTCAGAATCGTTTTTAACCCCGTAAGTTAAAATTTTAACCCCGTTTGGAACCTTTTCGATAAACTTTTTAGCATACTTATCGTCATTGTTTATAACGGCAAATGCGCCTTTTTCAAGAGAAGAAAAAAGTTTTGCCTTGGCTGAAAAATAATTTTCCATTGTAATATGAAAATCAAGGTGATCTTGGGTTAAATTAGTAAAGGCGGCGCCAAAATATTTAACGTTTCTTACCCTAAATTGTTCAAGCGCATGGGAAGAAACCTCCATAACAACATTATTAATATCGGAATTTAAAATTTTAGACAATGTGGCTTGCAATTCGGGCGCTTGGGGAGTAGTATGCTTAGCCTCAAGATAATCCGAACTTGAATGAAGTTTATAGCCCAGCGTTCCTATTAACGCACATTTTTTATTTTCATATTCAAAAATCTTTTGCACAAGGTGCGTAACGGTTGTTTTGCCGTTCGTGCCCGTTACACCGATTAAATTAAGCGAATAGGAAGGGTTATGATAAAAGCATGCGGCAAGATCGGCGATTTTTTCCTGAGCGGAATCAACAATTAATTGCGGAATTTCAATATTCAAAGGACGTTCCGCCATAATTGCAATAGCACCTTTTTCAAAGGCAGCTTGAGCAAAATTATGACCGTCCACATGTTCTCCTTTTAAACAAACAAAAATTTCATGGCTTTTTATTGTGTTAGAATTGTATGAAATTCCCTTTATATCGACATTTTTAAAATTTAATACTTCTTTGCATTTAACATGATTAATAATATTGTTTAATTCCATAACTTTCTCCCTATAAAGATATTTTACGCCGAAAAACCGGCATGGTATATAATTTTACATTTTCAAATCTTTATTTTTAGGTTTATCAGGGTTTAAATTCATAATTCGGACAATCTCTGTTGCAATGTCTTTAAACACGGGTCCGGCAATGGTAGAACCCCATATCCCTCCCCCTTGGGCAGAGTCAACAACTATGTATATAGTAACTTTAGGGTCGCTAGCCGGCAAAAACCCCACCATTGAGGTATATAATTTATTTGAATAGCCTACGCCGTTATCGTTAGGGCGTCTTGATGTTCCCGTTTTGGCAGCAATCTTATAATCGTCCATTTTGGCAAGAGATTTCCCCGCCTCAACAGAATCTACAAGTAAATCTCTAATTTCAGACGCCTGCTCATGGGTCATTATTCTTCTTCTTATTACTTTAGATTCGGCTTCCTGTTCGGAATATTTAATTACATGGGGCGTAACCCACACGCCGTCATTTGCTATGGCGTTGACAGCGGCAATCATCTGGATTGCGGTAACGCTCGAGCCGTAACCGTAGCTCATTGAAGCATGAGTAGCAACATCCCAAGCTGAGGGCTTAGGAAGAAGCCCTGTTGATTCTCCGGGCAGGTCAATACCGGTTCTTTGCCCGAAACCGAAAAGCTGAAGTGCCTCGTAAAATTCTTCCGAGGTCATCATTTGAGCAACTTTAATACTCGCTATATTGCTTGAATGCTGAAAAAGATAAACAAGGTCGATAAGCCCCGGGGCGCCATGCTCTTTATAATCATAGTTGGTTATCTCCCACCAGCCGATTTTCATTTTCCCTGTGTCCATGATTTTTGTATTTTTATTAATTTTATTATTCAAAAAAGCACTTGCCACAGTAATAATTTTAAAAGTGGAACCCGGGGGGTAAACATCCGTCAGTGCCCAGTTTTTCATTTCAATTAAAGAATATTTTGAATAGTTATTGGGGTTGTAATACGGATAAGCGGCAAAGGCAAGGATTTCTCCCGTGCTCGGGCTCATAACGATTGCAGCGCCTCTAAGGGCGTTGGTTTTCCTTATCATTTGATAGAGATACTTTTCGCAAATATGTTGTATCGGAGCGTCAATTGTTAATTGAAGGGTTTTGCCCATGGCGGGAGTTGCGACATCTTCGGGGTTAACCGAGAGATTATATATTATATCCCCGTTGGGCATTTTTTCATATTTAATAGATTTATCAATATACTTAAGATAATTTCCCGCAACATATTCAACCCCTCCCGCTAAATCCGCATCGGCATTATAGTATCCCAAAACATGCGAAGCGAGACTTCCTTGCGGATAAACACGCCTGTTTTTAACTTCAAGAGAAATTTCTCTTAAGTTAAGGAGTTTAATTTTATCCGCTGTCTTTCTGTCCAGCCCCTTTTTTATAAGTATAACACTGTCGGCAGATGATAACTTGTGCGAAAGCTCGCTTTTAGTCCCTCCGACATAAGGCAAAAGCTTTTCGGCAAGCTTATCCGGAGTACTGTCATAATACATAGGATGAGCATAAACGTTAAAAGAGGTATCGTCGGAAGCAAGTTTAACGTTGTTTCTGTCGACAATTTCACCCCTTAATACAAAAGGAGTGGACGACCTTTGATTTTTTGCTCTGTCTCTGTAGCCCCTGATATCGAACACTTGAGTTAAAAAGAGATAAATAAGCAAAAGAACCGTAAAAAAGTTAAACACAAACTGCAAACATCCCATTCTGTTTTCAAACTGTTTATGCTGTTTGCCGTTCATATAAGCTTCCCTTGCTAAAAGCTAATATCCGAGATTTTTATTCATAACGGCGTTTGTACGGGATTTATCATAATTAACATTCGGCAAATCGGCAGCCGAAAGCTCGATAACCTGTTTTGCACGCTGCAAAATATTGAGTTTGGAAACTTGCATATCGACATTTGATAAAGATTGAAGATTGTCAAGTTTATTTTGCATATCCGCATTATCAAGATTAAGAGCAATTGTTTCTTTGCTTAATTTGCGAAGCTCAAGCTCACTGTCCACCACAAAATAATAGCTGATAAGACACGCAAGGACTAACAGACCCAAAATGCAGCATAGAGCAGTATTGATTCTCGAAATTATTATTTCTTTATAGGATTTTTCTTTAACAAAATAACCGCTAATAACCGGATTCTGCGAAATTTTATACCCGTAGCCATTTGTAATTTTTCTTGAGCTGTATGGGTTGTAAACGGTGTGGGACGAACC
>CAYUWO010000072.1:0-8070 GCA_964448535.1 uncultured Gammaproteobacteria bacterium
TTCCTCTACACATATACGGATGGTCTTGAAAGCTTACCCCCCCCCCTTAGGTAAATTCAGCGATATATTAAAATTTTTTTTCCTTAAAATATCTATTAAATTTTGCCCTGATTTAATTTGCATTAATATTTCCCCATAACTTTTTGATTGTCTTTAACGTCTTTTGTTATAATTGCCCCTGCGCCCACAAGCACATTTTCGCCGATTGTTACTCCCGGAAGAATTGTTGAGTTTGCGCCGATTACCGCCCCTTTTTTCACGGTAACCGGCTCAAGGTTCCAATTAAGATTTTTAGATTTAGGATATCTGTCATTACAAAAAACGGTTCCCTGCCCTATAAAACAATCATCCTCAATCGTTATCCCGTCATAAATATAAACGCCGTTTTTAACGGTTACATTGTCGCCGATAACTACATCATTTTCGATAAAACAATGAGAGCAAATGTTGCAATTCTTTCCGATTTTTGCATTCGCAAGAACCACGCAATATTGCCAAATGTTTGTGTTTTCGCCTATATTTTTGCTCTGAACATCTGAAAAGCGGTGTATCATTGTTCTATGCTCCTTATAAATTTATCGTAATTTCTTATGTATTCTTTTTCATCGTAATAATCGGACGCCAAAACCATTAGCTTACAGCCATAAGAAAAATTTTGCATTACCCGCCACATGTTTTTACCGATATAAAGAGCCTTGTCAGGGCGGTTAAGAACAATGGTTTCTTTTGTTTTGCCGTCATCTAATACAAATTCGCATGAGCCATCCATTGCAACAACAATTTGTTCCATATCTTTGTGCGAATGAAAGCCCCGTTTTTCTTCCGGCAATGTGTCAAAAATCCAGTAAACACGCTTTATTTCAAACGGAATATCCCGCAACGCTTCTGCAACGGCAAGTTTCCCTCTGTTATCACCATGAACTTTTACATCATATATTTTGTAATTCATTAATAATACGTTAAATACCCCTATTCCTACTTTTTTGTTTCAAAATCGTCTAACATTTTATCCAAAATGTTAGAGATTGTTGAATTTCAGCCATTTATGCCGTTTACTTATAAAGATGTATAAGATTTTTAATATTTATATAACTAACGGAATGTTTATGTTAAACTGCATTTAGGCAATGTTTGAATGCCATCTCTAACATTTTGGATAAAATGTTAAGCGATTAATGCTATTGCGCGCTAATTATAAACTCCGCCCTATAACACGAAATTAATGTAGCTGTTGTCAATTTGATCTTGTTCAATGCCTATATAGCGCAAAGTTACGGCGGGGGAGGAATGGTTAAAGATTTTCTGCAGCAAAACAACATCCTTAAACTGCCTGTAATGATGATATCCGAACGTTTTTCTCATGGTGTGCGTACCGGTTTTGCTTTCAATTTTCGCCTCTTTACAAGCATTGCGAATTATACAGTAAGATGTAACCCTGTCCAACCTGTGTCCCCAAGCCGATAAAAATAACGGTTCGTCATTTTTTCTCCCTATTGTAAACTTTTCAATCATAGGTTTTAGTTTGGTATTAATTGGGAATTTCTTAAATTTGCCTGTTTTCTTTTCCGTGATTTGAATGTAATTTTTGTTTTTAACATCGCCGACATTGAGCTTAAGAATATCTGAAATCCTCAGCCCGCAGTTTGTTCCCATAACAAATAACGCTAAATTCCTAAAACTTTGTTTCGCAAGAATCTTTTCAACCTTTTTGATGTCATTTTTGTTTCTGATTGGTTCTACTGTACTCATATTTAGCTCCTTATAAAAATAAGGATATGCAAACGGCATATCCCTTCTGATAACATTTTAGACCGGTAAGTAAAGCATGTTTAGAGTTTTTTATGGTTAAATCAAGAACGCTATCAGATATTGTTTATGTTTTCATCCGATACTAATAAAAATCATTCTAAAAAAGTTATTGATTTTGAAACTGTGATGATTGATTTTAAAGCAGAATTATATATTTTATAATCCCGCTTTAAGTTGTCAAAATCTGAGGAAATTAGACGTATTAAAATCCTATTGCGTTTTTTAATTCCTTCGATTTTTTCTCTGCTTACTTTAAGTTTGTTCTTTTTTATTGTTCTGTTCCGGATATTAAGCCTTGTTTCTTCCGATAACTTATCAAATTTAATGCAATAAGTTAACCGCATTGATTAAAATATTTACGGCAGTATTTCTTTCTTTTTCCATATAAGAAAAATCCTCAGGTTTAAGGGTAGATTTTTCAGGCTTGCCGACTAAAACGTCTGCAATTTTTGAAGAAGTATTACAGTGAGGATTATCAAAAATTTTTAATAAATCGTAGTTTAACTCTCTGTGGCTTGAATTTGCTATATTTTTTAAACACAAACTATGCACAACACGTTCTTTTTCCTCATACCTTAAATTCAGATATTCTCTTGCAAAAGTAATTGAGCTGTTACATTTTAAACAGTCAAAATGTTTCCAAAAAATATCATTTATTGCTTGCGGCACCTCGCATATCATAATTTCATATTCTTCATTGGTAAGCGAATATATTTCTCTAATCAAATTAAACTGTTTTTTCAAAACCGTATTTTGAGGTTTGAGTTTTTCCTTAAGAATTTTTATTTCTTTTTTCAAAATTGTTCATAGCTTTTATCCTTTTTCTATTTCTTACATGTTAATAATAACAATCAAATATGTCAGAATAGGGCAAATAAATTTTTAATTATAAATACTTGATTTATATCCCCAAAATTGACAGATGAAACAATTTATTTTATACTTTACTTATCGGGGTTAATTATAAAAGGAGCGGAAAAATGGAAGAAAAACCAAGATATTCAAGGGTTTCGGATATGATAGAGTTAATACTTTTAATGCAATCAAGATATAGTGGAGTATCATTAAGTGATATTGAAGAATATTTTCATGTTTCACGAAGAACAGCAGAGCGCATGAGGGACAGTTTATTAAACATAATGCCTCAGGTTAAAGAACTTGAACCAAAGGGAAAGGTTAAATACTGGGGTTTTAGGAATTATTCCCTAAATACTCTTGTAAATTTTTCTGCCGAGGAGATAAGCGTTTTAGAGAAGATTAAAAATCACGGTGATGAGGTTACAAAGATTGATTTGGAAAAGATTATAGCCAAACTGAAAGCACTAAATAACCAAAAGATAGAAAGTGTCGAAAATGAGATTGAATTTTTAATGAGGTCGGAAGGGTTTGCAGTAAGGCAGGTGCCGAATTATAAGGTTGATTTAACGACAATTTCTATAATTCGTCAGGCGATTAAAGATAAATTGAAAATTTCAGCTACCTATAACGATAAACCCAAAACCCTATCACCTTTGGGGCTAATCTACGGGGAAAAGGTTTATCTTGTTGCAATTGAAGAAGATAAAGGAACAAGCCCTTATTGCTATTTTCTGCATAAATTAAAAGAAGTTAAAGTTTTAAAAGATAAATTTGATATAGGTAATTTTGATATAAAAGAATTTGCCAACAGGTCATTCGGAGTTTATCAGGGCGAAAGCTACGGGGTAAAATTAAGATTTTCACCTGAAATAAAGGAAGAAGTGTTAAATTATAATTTCCATCCGACACAAAAAGTCCGTGTAAATAAAGATAACAGTGTAACCGTAACCTTTAAAGCAAGCGGGGAATATGAAATTATCTGGCACCTTTTCAAATGGGGCAATAACGTTCAAATCATAGAACCAAAGGAGTTAAAAAAAAGTTACAGAGGGTATTTGGAAAAAGTGTTGAAAGGAATATAAAACATAGGAAAGCTGATAGAAAATGAGCATATACCAAAGCCGAATATAGAATAGCAGAAATGAATAGATAACATTTAGGGCAAATATTTAGTTCTTGCAGGCTCGGAACAGGAAAAACTTTCACGATTATTCAGCGTATAAAAAATATGATATCCAAAGGGATTGAACCTGAAAAAATCCTGTGTCTTACATTTTCTAACACCGCAGCATGTGAAATGCAGACAAAAATCGGAGATAATTATGCTGTAAATGTCTTTACCTACTATGAATTTTGCCTGAATATAATTGAAAAATATCCTAAGCAGTTTGATATCTTAAACTTCAAAATAGTAACAGATTCTCAAAAAAAAATTTTATTAAAGACTGTATAGACAAGCTGCGGCCTGCAGCATACAACAACGAAAAGAATAACCCTTATCTTTTCTTGGGAGATATTTTAGATGGGATTGAAGAAATTAAGAAAAACCGTAAATTTGAATATGTATTTATGCCCTAACAAGTGCAAAGTGGGAAAGCACCGGTTCAAATTATAAAGATTCCATACCGCTTAAAACCGATTGCACAAATTATGCGGAAGTTGAAGAAAAACAGAATCAGGCTAAGTTTTTAGATAATATAAAACTTTTATATGTCGGGATGACAAGAGCAAAACATTCCCTGATTCCGTCTGCTGTTGAAACATCTGTTCAACAACTATTAAAACTCTGCCATACAAAAAAAGAGCTTCATAACGCCTGAAACTCTTTATTTACAATGGAGCGGGAGACGAGGATCGAACTCGCGACATCTTCCTTGGCAAGGAAGCATTCTACCACTGAATTACTCCCGCATACATAAATTATCATACAAAATCAAAATAAGATGTCAACAGTTTTTATTTTGCTAAATTTAATCGGGCTTGTTTGGGGTTTTAGATAAAAAATATTGGTACAATAGAGATTTTTGTAATAAAATAGGAGAATAAAATTAAAAGGAGCAAAACATGAGAGAATTATCACCTTTGCAGAAAGCAAGACTTAGCTATAGCCCTAAATTAGCCGGCGCACTAAAAATAGGAATTAAAAACGTAAAAATAACCATAGGTGAAAAGACAAGCGCAGTTAAGGACAAAGAGGATATTCAAAAACTTTTTAAGGATGTTTTCGGGCAGCCCATTGTTTCTTTTTCCGATAGCGGAGAAAGCTTAAATCTTCAAACAAAAAACATAGGGGTTATTCTCTCGGGCGGACAGGCTCCGGGCGGGCATAACGTTATTGCGGGGCTCTACGATGCGCTAAAACAGGCAGACTCGAATAATAAACTGTACGGTTTTTTGGGCGGACCTTCCGGAATAATTGAAGGAAAATATGTTGAATTTGATGATGAATTTATTAACGCATACAGAAACACCGGCGGTTTTGACATTATAGGCTCCGGAAGAACAAAACTTGAAGAGGAAGAACAGTTTGAGCGGGCTTTAGCCGTATGCAAAAAATTAAATATTAACGCAATCGTTATTATTGGCGGAGATGATTCAAACACAAACGCTTGCATGCTCGCTCAATGGTTAAAAGCCAAAAATACGGACATTCAGGTTATAGGCTGCCCTAAAACAATTGACGGCGACCTGAAAAATTCTCAAATTGAAATCTCATTCGGGTTCGACACGGCGGTAAAAACATATTCCGAGCTTGTCGGAAACATACAAAGAGATGCTAATTCCGCTAAAAAATACTGGCATTTTATTAAATTAATGGGAAGATCGGCAACGCATGTCGGGCTTGAAGTTGCTCTTCAAACACAACCCAATATTGCGCTTATATCGGAAGAAGTTGAAGCAAAGAAACAGTCTTTAAAAAACATAATAGATTATATTACAAACATTATAGCCAAAAGAGCAAATAACGGTAAGAATTTCGGGGTTGCTTTAATTCCTGAAGGATTAATTGAATTTATTCCCGAAATAAAAACAATGATTTCAAGTTTGAACGATATACTTGCTCTGCTTGAAAAAGATGATTCTTTTGTTAACGCTTCAAACGATGAAAAGTATGCGACTATCGCAAATAAATTAGATAATGAAAGTGCTTCCGTGTTTAATTCTCTGCCTTCTTTAATTAAAGCCCAGCTTTTAATGGACAGGGACCCTCACGGCAACGTACAGGTTTCAAGAATTGAAACCGAAAAACTTTTAATAGAAATGGTTAAAGAGAACCTTAAAAAATTAAAAGCCGAAGGCAAATACAGCGGAAAATTTTCCGAACAGGCGCATTTTTTCGGTTACGAAGGAAGGTGCGCAATGCCTTCAAATTTTGATGCGGATTATTGCTATTCCCTTGGTTACAACGCATTTGCGCTTATTTCAGCGGGGCTTACGGGATATCTTTCTTGCATTAAAAATTTAACCGCTCCCGCAAACGAATGGAAAGCGGGCGGAGTGCCTTTAACTATGATGATGAATATGGAAAAACGCCACGGCAAGATGAAACCCGTTATCCAAAAAGCGCTTGTCGAGCTTGACGGCCCAGTGTTCAAAGAGTTTGAAGCCCACAGAGAACAGTATGCTCTTGATGATTGTTATGTATTCCCCGGCGCCATTCAATACTTTGGGCCTGCGGAAGTTTGCGACGCTGTCAGCTTAACTCTGCAATTAGAACAAAAGGCGGCAGTTAAATGTTAAAATGCGGAATTGTCGGGCTGCCAAATGTCGGAAAGTCTACACTTTTTAATGCGCTTACAATTTCCGAAAACGCTCAAAGCGCAAATTACCCGTTTTGCACCATTGAGCCTAATGTCGGGGTTGTAAGCGTGCCCGATGAAAGACTTTATGTCTTACAGCCGTTGGTTAAAACAGATAACGTTGTTCCCGCCACAATTCAATTTGTCGATATAGCGGGGCTTGTTAAAGGAGCAAGCAAGGGCGAAGGGCTTGGAAATCAGTTTCTTGCAAACATCAGAGAGTGCGATGCCATAATTCAGGTTGTAAGATGTTTTGACGACCCTAATACAATCCATGTGGCAGGGAAAATCGACCCGATTGATGACATTGAAACTATAAACACCGAGCTTGCACTTGCGGATATCCAGTCTTTGGAAAACAGAATTAAAAAAATCTCTAAAACCGCAAAATCAGGGGATAAAGAAGCCGCTCTCGAAATGTCTTTAATAGAAAAAATCATGCCTGAGCTTGAGCAGGGGCATTTTGTTAATGTTAAAGAGATGTTCGACGAAGAAGAACAAAAAATTGTTAAACATTTCTTTCTTCTTATGACAAAACCTGTTATCTATTGCGCAAATGTTGCGGAAAGCAGTCTTTCCGCAGGAAACGCATACGTTGACAAGGTTAAAGAGTATGCCTCAAATCAAGGGGCGCAGACGGTTGTTATTTGTGCGGGGCTTGAAGCGGAGCTTGTTTCTTTGGGCAAAACCGAAGCACAAAATTATTTAAAGGAGCTTGGGGTTGAAACTTCGGGGATTGACAAAATGATTAAATCCGCATACAGCTTGCTTGACCTGCAAACCTATATAACGGCGGGCGAGAAAGAGGTTAAGGCATGGACAATTAAAAAGGGTACAAAAGCTCCGCAGGCGGCAGGCGTTATCCATACGGACTTTGAAAAAGGGTTTATCAAAGCGGAAGTTGTTTCTTATGATGATTTTGTCAAATCTCGTTCATGGGCGGGGGCAAGAGAAAAGGGGCTTGCAAGGCTTGAAGGAAAAGACTATGTCGTTCAAGACGGCGACATTATGCTCTTTAGGTTTGCAAACTAATAAACTCTGTTAGAGGGGGTTTGCGCTCTATAAAACGTATAATTAAAACTTTATTATACGGATAAGAGCTTTTCAATCGCCTCTTTTCTATTTTGCGCTTTAAAGATGTAATTTCCTGCGACAAAACAGTTTGCCCCCAAATTTTTACACTGTTTTGCCGTATTGTCGTTAATTCCGCCGTCCACTTGAATATATTTAAGTTCGGGTGCTAAAATTTTTATATCGGATATTTTCTGAGCCGCCTTGGGCATAAAAATCTGTCCGGAAAATCCCGGCTCAACAGTCATAACAAGAACCATATCAATCAGGGGGAGATAAGGCATAAGCTGTTTTATTTTGCTTTTAGGTTTAATTGAAATGCCCGCCAAAATCCCTGCGTCTTTTATCATTTGAATACATTGGGGAGTTTTTGACCTTGAAGCTTCAATATGAAAAGTTATAACATCGGCTCCTGCTTGAATAAAATCTTGAATGTATTTTTCGGGGTTTTCAATCATAAGATGGACGTCAAGAATCAGATTTGTTTTCTTTCTTAAAGATTTTACAACCGGCGCCCCTATTGTGATATTGG
>CAYUWO010000073.1:0-1142 GCA_964448535.1 uncultured Gammaproteobacteria bacterium
AATCCGTCAACTTTTGTATTCTTGCTTCTCTGATTCCCTGAATGCTGCTGTTTGTAGGTTCCATTTAATTCTCCCTGTTCAAGTTTTGTATAGGAAAATTTTACCCTAAATAAAAACAATTTGCATTAAAATAAAATAAATTATATTATAAACTTATGAATGAACCTGATTTGCTGACTAAATTTAACAGAGGTCTTATACTTTCTCTTGTTGATAAAAATGTATATGAAGCCGTACAAATTTACAGACAATATATCTCATATCTTCATTCAAAAGATTCCGATGAAGCTTATAAAAACGAGCTGATTAAAGTAAGAGAGGCTTTTTTATCCAAACTCGCTAAATTTGTCGGAGAAAGAAAAAATCAAGATAAATTGAGCGATTTAATTCCCGCCTATCAAGAGTTAATCGCTTCTTTCCCAAATGATTTTAAAATAAATCAAGGCTGCGCAGAAGTTTTTTTGAAATTAAATCAGGACGATATTGCGCTTGAGCTTTTAGAAAAAGCTCAAAGTTTAAATCCCGATTCAAATGCGGTTAAAGAAAAACTAATTGAATTATATAAAAAAAAACTCCTGTTGGATAAAGCCGAAAACTATTCTCTTGAGCTTGTTTCATCTGATGAATCAGCAAACAGTCTTTATCTTTTATCATCGGTTTATGATTTAATGTATGAGAATAATTTTGGGGATGAATATCTGCAAAAGGGGCTTAAAGCTTTGTATAAAGCCCATGATAAAGAGCCCTTTAACCCCTTATTTTACAGAGCGTTAATTATTCTTGAAACAAAAAATTTGAACCGCAAAGCCCTTGATAAATTGTGGAGCGAATTTATTAAATTTGCCAATTTAACAAATGAAGATAAATTTAACTATTCGGCGTATTTGTTAAGAAAAGGAGATTTTAGAAAAAGCTTTTTATATTATGTCGCAAGGTTTTACCGCGAAACAAAGCCGACTTTTTACCCCGATTACAAAAAACCGGTTTATGACGGCAAACAAAACATCTCGGATAAAACCCTTCTTGTTCAATCCGAGCAGGGGTTTGGGGACATCTTTTTATTTTCAAGATTTCTTTTTGATATTAAAGACAGAGCAAAAAAAATTATTTTTAAAGTTCCAACTCCACTTTATACCATTTTA
>CAYUWO010000073.1:1181-7940 GCA_964448535.1 uncultured Gammaproteobacteria bacterium
CTTTTGTTGAAGTTATAAAAAATAACAAAGATTGCAGCTTTGATTTTCATGTTCCTCTGATGAGCCTTCCTGCCATTCTAAATCTTACTTCCGATAACATTCCTTACAGAGGAAAAATTTTAACAACCGACAAGGAAAAAAACGAAAGATTTAAAAATGAAATTTTTAACACATCTGATTTTAAAATCGGGCTTTCATATAAAGGAAATGAAGCCGGACCTTTAACAAGAAATATTCCGCTTGAAGCCCTTATTCCCTTAACAAAAATAAAAGGCGCAAAATTATATTCTCTTCAATATAACGAGCCTGATTCTTGTTTTTGGGGTATGGAAATTGTCAATTTATCCTCTTATATAAAAGATTTTGACGATACTGCGTCTTTAATTGAAAATTTAGACCTGTTAATTTCGATTGATAATTCTGTAATGAATTTATCGGGCGCCCTGTCGAAAAAAACTTACTGTATTTTTAATAACCTTGCCGAGTATAGATGGTTCAATTTAGACGGGGACGACGTTAAATGGTATTCTTCCGTTAAACCTTATCAAGCACGGACAAGAAACGGCTTTGACGAAGTTATTAAAAAAATAGTATCCGATATAAAATTTTAGTAATTAATTTTCATATTCCGTCTGCCTGTTTATTTCTTCAATTATTCTTTCCACACAGGCTTTTTTTGAGATATCCCATTCTCGTTTGGTTATTCTTATAACTTTCAAGCCGCATCTTTCCAAAACAGACTGTTTTTTCATATTTGAGATGTGCGATTTTATTTTATCTTCGACACCGTCAAGCTCAAGCACAAGGTTATTTATAACCAAATCTGCGCTAACTTTACCTATTTCAAGCCCCGCTTCAATTTTTTCGCCTTCAAACAGCGGTGAAATTTCATCAAAAACTTCTTTTTCAAAATCGTTTTTAAAGTTTAATCTTTTTGGGGTTTCAAAGGCTTTTTTTGCATTTTGAACATATTCGATATAATCCCTTAAAAGCCCTTCGGGGATTGAATTTGGGGTTTTTGAGATAAAGTTTATAAGTTTTTTTCTTGCTCTGGTTATTGCAACATTAAAAAGGTTTGGCTTTTGCAAAAACGTTAAAGACTGCGAGCGGGAATTATCCGCAATTGTCCAAGACATAAGCATTATGTCTTTTTCATCCCCTTGAAACGTATGCGCCGTGCCGATTTCTATTGAATGTTTTTGAATTGTTTCAAGAGGAAAAATTTGCATTATGTCTTTTTTAATTAAATCGACCTGCCCTCTAAACGGCGAAATAACCCCGATAGATACCGGATTTTCACGGTTTTTTTGCTCGTCGTCAAGAATAATTTCCTGAATTTTTTTAATAACCGCTTCGGCTTCCGCAGTGTTTCTGGTTATATCAACATCAACTCTGCCTTCGGGTACCGTAACCAATTCAATAGGGCAGTCGGTTTCTTTGAATCTTTTCATAACTTTTATTCTTCCGCCGTAAAATTCTTTAGAAGAAAATTCAATTATGGGTCTTGGGCTTCTAAAATGCTCGTCCAATAAAACCGGCGAGGTTGAATAATAATTCGCTAGGTCAAACATTGAATTTGTTCTGAAACGCCACATCAATTGATATTTATCATCAATATTATATTGATTTAAAAAAGACTGCTCTTTTGCTTTTTCGAGAAAGGACAAATGCGGAAGCTGCTTATCATCGCCCACTATTACAGCTTTTTTTGCCCTGTATAATATGGGAAAACAGCCGGCAATGTCGCACTGGCTCGCTTCGTCAATTATAACAACATCAAACAGCCCCGGCTTCAGGGGAAGGGAGTTTGAGGCGGCATAAGCAGTTGTGCACCAGCATGGGAAAGCATTTAAAAGGGGTTTAAAATCTTCATTTTCAAGAAGCCTGTTTTGAAGCATTGCTTTTTTTGAAACAAGCGATTTAGAATGGATAATAAGCCGCTGACGCATTTTTTGTTCGCTTAATAATTCTTTCAGGGCTTTTCTTCTTTTGTTTTTTAATATTTCAACGGCAAGCTTTTTTTGTTTTGATTTGAGCATTTTAATTTTATTTAAAATAAGATGGAGATTGCCCGTTTTTATTATTTCTTTTTCAATTTCAGACGTGCGTGCGCTCAAATTTGCGGCGTCAAGCTCAATTTCAAGCCGTGATATCATGTCTTTTGCGCGCAAAACCTTTTTAAAATTCAGAATTTTTCTAATCTTTTTTAAATCCATACGGATTAAAATTTTGTTTATGATTCCGGAATCGTTCTTAAGCCTGTTTTTTAATTTTGAAAGCAATTTTTTAACTGTTTCAATATCTTGAGTGCTTAAGTTTTCTTTTGCATACCTCAATTCGCCTATAGCACCCGCCGATTCTTTTTGTTTTAAGCCGGCTTTTGTATATTCTTCCTCAAGCTTAATTATTTTCTCGGCACAATTTTCAAGCCTTGAAATTTCGTCTAAAAGCTGTTTCATATCGGGTGTATCAACAAGTATTGAATCCATATAGGCTTCATCATTTAATTCGACTTTTCCCGATAATAAGTCTTCAAGATCGAAACAAAGCTGTTTTTGATAATTCGCTCTTCCCGCCCTGAGCGCAAGATAAGGAGCGCCAAATTCGTTTAGCCTTTGCGCAACAACATCAACCGCTTTGTCCATTCTTGACGTCACAAGAACGGTTTTGCCGTTTGAGATTAAATGTGAAACAAGATTGACAATGGTCTGGCTTTTTCCCGTTCCGGGGGGACCGTAAACTGCAAGAAAATCATTTTTTTCAATTTTTCTTATTACATCTTCCTGTGAATCGCTTAAAGAAAGAGGGGTAACGGGAAAGAACTCCTCTTTTGCATCCGCTGAGATTTCTTTAGGTTTTTGCCCGTTATATTCATCAAGAATAACTCCGAGTGCGGTTTCTTTGATAATTCCCGTGCTTTTTTCAGATATTTGAGTCAACTCATGCAAAACCCCGGCGGTTACTGTCGGACGTTTTGTTAAAATAACCGATTGAACCTTTTTTAAAACGAGCTTGTCAAGGTTCATTTTCGGTTTTTGTTTTATAACGTCAATGGAATCAAATTCATCAAAGTTAAAATCGTCAATATTTTCAATGGTCTTGGAATAAAAATCTTCATCGTTTTGACAAAGCCCGCATTCTTTAATTTTATCTTTTTCAATTTCCACATCAGGAATTAAAGATTTCAGAGTTGATAAAAATATTTCAAGTTTGTCATCCGTAACGGGAAGCTCCGGCACAACGTCAATTAACCCTTGAAGCATAGCGTCAATTTCTTCTTCGTCATCTTTTTTCATAAGCTGAGAAAGGGCGCCCGTGTTCAACGAAAGGGTATCTTCAACAATTTCAATTGATAAATCTTTTCCGATTCTTGAAATTTTACATGGGGAGTATAAAAGCGGGGTTAAAAATTCGTTATTTTTTTTCGCTTTGCCGTTTTTTCCCGCTAAAAAAAGGTAGCCGTAAAGTAAAAATTTTTCTTTTTTGCTTACCTCGGATTGTATCATAAGCTCTGTTAAATAAGGGTTGTCGCCGGAAATCAAAAGAGGGGCGTCATATTTTGAAAAAAGAACTTCATCCCCTTCAAGGAACACCCATTTATTTTCTTTATCCCCTTTAAGATTTCTAAAGGTTGAGCTTTGGACTTCTTCTCTAACGCAATCATGAAGATATTGAGAAATCCTTTTTATAAAATTTCCGGATAAAACTTTATTTACTGTTTTTGGTACAGTTGCAAGCATAAACTGATTATATCCAAACGTATAGGCATTTAGCTTCATTTAAAAGGTTGATTTATTAAAATCCGGCGCAACGGGTTATTTATATTTTTTAAAAACATATTCAAGCTCATCTTTGATTGAGTTTAAATTTTTATTTAAAAGCTTTTCTCTTTGAATATCTTCAAGAATATCCCCGATGATTTTGCCTTGGCTGAAGCCGTTATCTAAAAGAGTCTTTCCCGTTAAATAAGGCTTTATGTCTTTTATTTCAAGGTATCTCAGAGCGTTTTTATCTCCGGTTTTAAAATAATAAAACGCACATTGAAGAGCGGAAAATTTTTTAAAAAAGCTGAAAATTTCATAATCGTTTTTTAAAGGCGCTTTTATGTAAGGAATTGAATCAAGAGCCATAATAAAAAGCTTATTTATTTCTGTAATATTAAAAATCCTTGCAGCATTCATGAGCTCTTTTGTGTCATCAGGACGCAAGACGGTTTTTTTCATCCATATTTTATAAATTTTTTTATTTAAAATATCGTCTAAAATTTTATCGGGATAGCTTGAAGAAAATATTTTATTTAAAGTAAGATAAATTCTGTCTATGCTCAAATGTTCGTTGTCGAAAGTGTTGATACATTCATCAATTAATTTTTTGTCATTAATCGAAAAATCGAAACCAAATCTGTATTTAAAATCAAGCCCCCTTAAAATCCTTGTGGGGTCGTCTTTATAGGAGTTATTATGTAAAACTCTTAAAGTTTTATTTTCTATATCCTTAACCCCTGAATAGGGGTCAATTATTTTATTTTCTATAATGTTATACCCTATTGAGTTAATTGTGAAATCACGCCGTCTTAAATCTTTTTCAATGCTTGTCCCGATTTTGCTTACAACAGGCAAACACCCCATAAAGGGATATTTTTCAACACGGGTGGAGGCAACGTCAAACTCTTTGCCTTCTATTTCAATTTTTGCGGTGTCAAAATCTTTGTGGATTGATTTTATTTTAAAACCGCCCCTTTTAACAAAATCAACCGCGCTTGCTTCAACAAGAAAATCAATGTCTTTTATTTCACGTTTTAAGATTAAATCCCTTACGGCTCCACCCGCTATATAGGCTTTTATATGCCGATTTTTTGCCTCGTTTTTTATTATTTCGATTGTTTTTTTATGAAAATCCGACAAATTGTTAATCACCGTTATGCTTCTCCAAAACAAAAGTAACGGGACCGTCATTTATAAGCTCAACATCCATATCTGCGCCAAAAACGCCCGTTTGGACATTTAAGCCTGATTTTTTCAAGATTGAAACAAACTTTTGATAATAATCGTTTGCGATATCTTGCTTTTGGGCATTATCAAAACTCGGGCGCATTCCTTTTTTGCAGTCGGCGGCAAGTGTAAATTGAGAAACAACGAGAATTTGCCCTCCGATATCTTTAATTGAAAGATTCATTTTATGATTTTCATCATTAAATATTCTTAAATTTATTATTTTATGTGCAAAATATTCAAGAAAATTTTCCGTATCGTTTTTTTCAACCCCGAAAAGAAGCATAAGCCCTTTACCTATTTTAGAGTAAAGCTTGTTATCTATTGTAACGCTTGATGATTTTACTCTTTGAACAACTATTTTCATATTAAATATTTTACAATAAAAACGCTGTCTGATATAATTACTTATAAAAATTAAAGAGAGGAATTGAATGTATTTATTTATAACAGGAACAGGCACCGACGTCGGCAAAAGTTATGTCGCAAGGGGAATCGTGAAAGAATTGTCAAAATTTTCTTCAACAGGATACTTGAAGCCTTTTCAATCCGGCATTGTTGAAAATGTTTTGCCTGACAAAGATATAGTAACATCATGTATTAATAATGTTGAAGGAAAAAGTTCATATACGACAAAAACCCCTTCGGCTCCTTTAATATCCGGCGAAATTGACAATGTAGAATTTGAGCTTTCAAAAGTTTTAAAAGACTATAACCATCTTAAAAGCCAATTTGAAAATGTTATTGTCGAAGGCTCCGGTGGCGTTTATGTTCCCGTTAAAAAAGGAGTTTTAATGGTTGACGTTATAAAAGAATTAAAACTGCCTGCGCTTATTGTCGCGCGTCCTGATTTAGGAACAATAAACCACACTTTAATGACAATTGATTGTCTTGTCAACAATAATGTAAAAATAATCGGAGTTGTCCTTTCAAATTTCCCGAAACATACTGATGACCCGGCAATTTTAAGAGCAAAAGAGATGATTGAAATGTTTTCTTCAGGAGTTAAGGTTTTAGAACTTATTAAAGAAAATCAAAAAGATTTTTCTTCTCTAACTTCTAAAATAGAAGAAGGCATAGTTATGAGCTCGTTTTAATATATTATAGCAATTCGCAGGCTATACTTCCCCGCATTTTGCAGCGCTTAAGCTTTGAAGTGCTGGCTTTTGCGGTCGGCTCCGCTTATCGTAGTGCCTCTCAATCGGGGCGCACCGGCTCCGATTGCATTAGTATGGGTTCTAATGATACAAGTCAATAGGGCCAACCCTTATGGGTTTGCTCCTTAAGGATAGGCATTTGTTTAAAGTAATTGCCTCTTAAGGTAAGCTTATCACTTACCTTAAGTGGTGCTAATCAACACAAAGCGGTTAAAACCTGAACTTTCAAGTTTTAATAGTGCACCAAATCAGAGATTTAGAGGTCTTACATGTGAAAACTGCTTGCAGCACTACAAACAAAACCAAAACCCGTTTAATACAAAAATGAGTTTTGAGCACAAGAGCCGGTGCGAAGAGGTTCAAGGCGTTAAGCCTTGTGCGATGTACTACGCCTGAACTCCCGCTTCCCCGCAAGCAAAGAGCAAGCGATGGAGTTGCTAAGTTCGAACCTCTAGGAATTTCAAGACAAGAAATTTCAAGAGCGAAATTTCTGACTGCGGGAGCCGGTGTGAAGGCGAGCCGCGATGAGCGGAGAGCCGAAACACTACGGCGGAGCTCCGTAAAGCGAGCAGCGGCGGAGCGTAAGAATTATTTGTTAAAATAATTCTGGA
>CAYUWO010000074.1:0-7591 GCA_964448535.1 uncultured Gammaproteobacteria bacterium
AAGACCTATTAATTGTATACGATTACATTTCTCTCCCCTTAGGCACCCTGAGTTTTAGATAAAGCGGCTCTGACGGGGGGCATAACGGCATAAAATCAATTATATCGGAATTAAATTCAAACGGCTTTGACCGTCTTAAATTCGGGATAGGACCCCAGCCAAGAGGAGTGCCGTCTGAGAAATTTGTGCTGGATAATTTTTCCGTTAATGAAAAAGAAAAGCTGGATTTTACGATTAAAATTGCCGCAGATGCTGTTACCGACTGGTTAAATTCAGACATGGCAAAGCTGCAGAGCAAATATAACAGAACCCATATATAAAATAATTAAGACCCCGTAAGAACTTTTAGGCTCACTTTATTAATATAAATTTTTCGGGTATTTTTTCTCGTCTTTTTTCCGTAAAAATTCAATTAGGTTTTTACTTTTTTAAATCAATAGTTATAATTTATTATATGGTAAGAATTGTTTTAATTTTAACCCTGTTTATTTTTTCCCCCGCAGCTTCTTTTGCGGACGATTTTTTAAACGTCAATTTTGACGCTCCCCCTATGGTTAACAACACTCCCAAAAAAGAAAACATATTTTCTAAGATATTTAAAAAAATAAATAAAAAACCGGCGCAAAAAAAGCAAAAGGCGCAATTTGATCTTATAGGCGGCGGATATACAGGCAATTTGCCTGATATAAATTCCGAGTTTGAATATAAAAAAGATAAAACATCTTCTGCAAGCGGCTTAAAAAAGAATGCCGAACAGATGACCCCTGAAGATTTTCAAGAGTCTAAAATTGACGACCCCTTATTTTTGGATGTAATTTTAAATAAGGAAAAACCTTCTAAATATACTACGGATATGCTTAGAATTATGAAATTTTTAGAAAGTTTCAGAGTAGTTATAGAAAACCATGAACCGGTTCAAAAGTTTAACGCACATGTCAACATGCTAAACCTTTATACAAAAAATATAGAAAAAAATTACTCTCAAACTCCGGAAGGCATGAGCCCCTCTTACCTTTATCTCGCTGATTTAAATTACAAAGCCAAAATTCTTGGAAACCTGAAATTTGATGCTAACTATTATTCGAAATTTTCCCCGATAACCGGAACCCAATATGACCCTGAATATCTTATTAATGAGGACAAAAAGCTGTTATCTGACCTTGATAAAACGGTTTTTGCAATTCGTCAATTAAATAATTAACCCGATTTACTATCCCTTATCAGACATTTTAAAAATAAATTTAAGGGGTTATTTTTTAATTGTTATGAAAAAAATTATTTTATTATTAGGGTTTATTTTAAGTTTATCATGTGCGTACTGTACGGAAAGTCAAATTAGAAACGTTGGGTACAGACCGCACCATTTAGGCGGGTTCAACCGTCCTCATTTCGGAGCGTATAATTATCCGCCATACGGCAGGTTTAACACCTTTAATCCGTTTAATAGAAACAGATTCGGCATATTTACGGGAATAACTCCGCCCGTAAATTACGGAATTACTTCGTTTAACTCCCCGAATGGCTACTATACGACAAATCCGTTTTACTCGGATATGGGCTTTAGCATAAAAAACTTTTTTAACAGATTTAAAAGAAACAATAATTATCCCGTATATAACCCGACCGACCCTCTTGTAAACGGAAATTACACCCCAACGCCCAATTCTTCAACTATTCCTCTTTTTAATTCCGGCCCTTCAACCGGCGGACAGTTTAATAACGGTTGGAATAATGATGGAATAACAAATTCAACCGGCGGCGCCACGGTTACAATTATAGATTAAAAAAGAGGCTTTAATTAAAGCCTCTTTTTTTGTTAATGAATGTTTTTATTATTCGGTGAGTGTGTAATCCTCCAAGTTGTATGCATA
Source organism: uncultured Gammaproteobacteria bacterium (assembly GCA_964448535.1). Lineage (GTDB taxonomy): Bacteria > Cyanobacteriota > Vampirovibrionia > Gastranaerophilales > Gastranaerophilaceae > Galligastranaerophilus_A. Next base: position 1,872 of record CAYUWO010000074.1, read on the forward strand.
GCCTGTTTGGGTGTCAACTGCGGCATAAAGCGTGCTTGCGTCATAGATTGCGTTATTTAATTTTGCCCCTTCGTCACTTACCCTATTTGCAGCTGTTGCAAGCCCTGCTCTCATTATATTTCCGTTTTCAAACAAGCCTTCGTACCCGTTTACATTTTTTATAAAATCTGCGGCATTTGAGTATTTTTTGCTTAACGTTGAGGGTATTTTCTCCGAAACGCTTGATTTTAACTGTTCAAGTTTTAAAGTTTTTGCGGAAGAATCCGACTTAATGAGCTTATGGGAAGCCCCTTCCCCTTCTTTTTTAAACTTATTGCCAACGGTTTTACCTGCGTTAATTATATTGCTTGCCGTGTCTTTTCCGGCAGTTTTTACAATTTCTGCCCCAACTTTCATTTTATCCCCAAAATTTAGCTTCTCAAGAGCTGCTTCATTGAAGGAAGCACCTGTTTCGCTTAAATCTTTTGCTATTTTTTGGTTATTAAAAAGATTCTTTCCTGTTGTTTTCCATGCGGAATTATAATAAGTTTTTACACTTTCCGTAGTATTTTTAACTGCGTTTCCGACTTTTGCCCCGATGCCTTTGGCGCCTTCCGTTAAAGAAGCTTTGCCCGCATTTTTAGCAATTGCGCCGGCGCTTGTTTTCAAGCCCGCAACAGATAGCGCTGTCGACAAAGTATTTCCGCCGATAGATTCAAAGGCTGCCTTTTTGTCGGCGTCAGTTGATGCTCCCGCAGCGTTTACAACCCCGTTTGCAACGCCCGCAACGCCCTTAACGGCGCCGAATGCGCAAAGTCCGGCTGCGACAACGGGCCCGACACCGGGTATAAAGCAAGCACCGACGGTTGCAGCCGTTTTAAGGGTTTTCCCGAGCGAAAACTTTCCATTGTCGTTAAAGAACATGCCTTTAACACCGTTCAATAATCCTTTACCTGCCCCTTTAGCTACGCTCTTTGAGGCTTCAAAAAATCCGATTTTGCCGTCGTCGTTTCCGTCCGTACATTTTGAAGGGTCGCTCGATTGGGCAAAAACCGAAATATTTTTTATTGAATTCTTATCAATAGCTCCGTTAGCAATAAGCTGCTGAAGCTCATCGTAAGTGTAAACATTTGTTTGTGTGCTGACATTATTTACGTATGCCATTTTTATTACCTCGTAATTTTTCTCTCTTGTATATATAAAGTTTATATACTATATTAAATTGCCTTGTTTGGAAGAATTTTCTTAAAAAAACTTAACAATTCTTTAGTTTTACTTATATTACAATTAACTTATGTTCAAACTGTCGGAATTTTTATACGATTTAAAAGACAACAAGCCGTTTCTGTGTATACTGTTTTTTATTTTTTACACTCTCGGTTTATTTGCTTTTTATTGCCATGAAACCTTGCTTATATCTTCAATTTTAACTTTTGGCGTTGTTTTTATTTTGTTTATTCTTTTAATAATGCCTTCTTTTTCAAAGATTGTTTCGCCGGTTTTTATTCTTATACTTTATCTTTTGTTTATTTTTGGTTTTATGAACGCAAAAATTCATTATGTAACGTTTGACGATTTTTCAAATATTCAATATCAAAAAAATGTTGTTCTGGAGGGAGTTGTTTCCTCAATCCCTAAAATTAACTCTGCCCAAACGGGAAAGTTTTCATTTGACGTTAAAAAAGCTTTTATCGGGGGAAAAACCTTTAATATAAACAAGTCAACCGTTCTTGCCGTTAAAAGAAAAGTTGGCGCAAATCAGATTAAATTTGCCGATACGTACAAATTTAAAGGAACTCTATCTGCCCCAAGCCCCGCAACGAACCCTTCCCAGTTTGATTATCAAAAATTTTTAAATAACAGAGGAATATTAAAAACGTTTTACATTGATGAAGATTCAAGCTCCGAATTTTTTCAAAACAAGCCCTTTGATAATTTTACCTATGCTTTTACAAGAAAAATGTATGATATAAAAGATGAAGTCTTAAAAAAACATGGGAAATATATCAAATCGCCTAAACTTGAAGTGTTAGGAGGGGTGGTTTTTGGAGATGATGCGGTTAATACGCCAGATAGCGTTAAAGATTCGTTTGTAAACTCCGGGCTTCTTCATCTTCTTGCGGCTTCGGGCTTGAATGTCGCTTTGATTTTATCCCTGTGGCTTTGTGTCGTTTATTTTATAAATGTTTCATACAAACTGAAAATAATCTCGGGAATTGCCCTCGTTTTTCTCTATACCGTAATGACAGGTTTTCCGCCTTCAATTGTCAGAGCTTCGGTTATGTTTATTTTAATTTTAATCGGAAAACTTATGTATAGGGAAGCAAACGGAATTTCGCTTATATTTTGCGCAGGGTTTTTAATTTTGATTTTTAAGCCGGAATTTTTATGCGATGTCGGGTTCCAACTTTCATTTCTTGTTACTTTGGGGCTTATATCCTGCGTACCTTCAATTAACCATATTTTAAAAGACGCCGATAAAAAATACATAAAAAAATTTAAAAATTATCCTAAAATTCTTTGCTCATTTTTTCTTATATTTTCTCCCGTTTCGCTCGCCTGCTGCATTGTTGTTCCTCTTATTGCGCAGCTTTGGGCGGCGCCTCTTCAAGCGTATTATTTCAACACATTTTCAACTTATTCTCTTTTTGCAAATATTGCCGTTATCCCGTTTGTCGGTCTTGTCAGTTTTTTGGGCTTTATAAGTACGGCTTTTTGTTTTTTACCTAAAGCGGCAGATATAATTTTACCGGTTCTTGATTTTGTTTTGAATTTTGTTATTCAAATCGTGCTCAATATTTCAAACTTTTTCTCCTCTCTTCCTTTTGCAACAATTAGAGTGCCTTCCCCTCCAATTTTAATGATTATATCTTTTTATGTCTTGGTAATTTTTCTTTTTCTGTCTTTTAAATATCTTTTCAAAAGAAGAATTTTAAATGTTTTAACCATATTCTCTTTTGTTTTTCTTTCGGTTCAATTCATTCAAATTCCTCCCGATTCGTCCGAAGTCATATTTTTTAATGTCGGAAACGCCGATAATTGTCTTATAAAAACCCAAAAAGGAAAGTATATACTTATTGACACCGGAAGAACAATATATAAAGGGCTGTCAAGCGCAAAAACAATCACTCTTGAATATTTGTACGATTATAATATTAAAGAAATAGACACACTGATTGTTACCCACTACGACTCTGACCATTCAGGCGGGCTTGTGGATATTTTGGAAAATGTTAAGGTTAAAAATTTAATTTCTCCCGTTCCGTTTTGCGGGTCAAAGAACTCATGCGCAATATATCACTATATAAAAGAAAATAATATTAAATATATCCCGCCTTATACGGGTCAAACATTAAAGTACGAACCCGATATCGTGCTTAAAAATTTTGTTCCCGTTTCAAAAAATAAACGCTCAAGAAACGATAAATCAACCGTAACCCTTTTGACATTCGGGGATTATAAATTTTTATTTATGGCAGATGCGGGCGCAAAAGCTTATTCCACAATAGAAGATAAACTTCCTAATAACATCGACGTTTTAAAATCAGCCCATCATGGCGCAGCCGGCACGGTTACAGACGAAATGATGAAAAAATTAAAACCGAAATATTCTATTCTCTCAACCGGAAAGAACCCATACGGGCACCCGAATAAAACTACGGTCGATATTTTATCTTCTTATTCATCTGTTTTAAACACCAATGACCTCGGGGCAATAAAGTTTGAAGTCCAAACTATGAAAAATAAGACATATTTGCCTTTTAAAAAACCCAAAAATGAGCTTAAAGTTTACAAATTTAACGGAAAGAAAAGAAAGTTTGAGCCCGCATAAGGCTTTTGGCGCCCATAATAATTAAAGATAATTAAAACCCTCCATTTGAATGCAATTTGCACACAAGTTTCCAAGGGCAAAATTTACACCCGTTATCGGACATTTTAGGCTCAAAATTTAATTTTTTTATGCTTTCTATTGCATTTTTTATTATATCTTTAATTTCTTGATTGTTTGTTGTGTCAGGGTCAGAGGAAGACGTTTTACACCCTTCTTCAAAAAAGACAAGAGAAGTATTTGAAACTTTTTTATCGGGGTTAACTGTTTCGTATAAAAATTTATAAAACCTTAGCTGGTTATAATAGCTTTCATTCGGACACACCTTTTTATAGCTTCCCGTTTTAAAATCAGTAATTTGAATTTCTCCGGCAGGCGTAGTTGAAATTCTATCTATAAAACCCTTTAGGGTTGTTCCTTCAAATTGTGTTTCAAGACGGCATTCGGTTGATAGAATATATTCGGGATTTGATTCAACTAATTTAGAATAATTTTTTTCAATGGATTTTCTCCCACGCTCTAAAAATTCATTTTTTTTATCGGGGGAGGTAAACTCCGAATCTCTTATTTTTTCTTCAAATTTATCTTTTAATATTTCAACATTGCCCCAAACTTTGTTTTTTATTGCGTCTTTGGTTAAAAAGTCAATGGCATAATGAATTGAAGAACCGTAAGTCAAAATATCTTTATCTTCAACAAAAACAGGGACTTTTAATATCTCACGGTAAAAATATTTAAGGGGGCATTCAAGATAACAGTTTAGAGAAGATTGGCTTAAAACCAAGTTTTGGACTCTTGATTCAATTTCTTCTTTTAAAGTGTCTTTATCATATTTAAAATTTATATTTTTTATTATCTCAATTGCTCTTGACGATTCGTCAATATCGAATATCTCCGATTCAACAAGCCCTTCCGCCTTAGGGAAAAGGTTTGATATATATTTTGAAACGCTTTGGGAGGTTCCTTCGCAAGAATTTGAATAACTTAAAATGAGCCCGAATTTTGCCCTTGTTATTCCGACAAATAAAAGCCTTCTGAGCTCCGCATTTTTGTTTAATTCTTTATCTTCGCTAAAAAGAGATTTTTCAACGGGCAATAACAGCTCTCTGTTCCCGCCCCCCGATTTTTCAAACGCCCTTGAGGTCAAATTGGGCATGAAAACATAATCAAATTCTCTTCCTTTAGAGCCGTGATAAGTTAAAAGCTGGACCGCTTCTTTTTTATCTGCGGGTTTTTCAAGTTCAATTTTTATGTTTTCTTTAAGGTAAGTATCAAGGTGAGATACAAAATCTTCCAAAACCGCCCCTTTATGAAGCTTTGAAAATGATTTAGCTTCGTCAATCAATCTTTTTAGCGCAGATACATTTTCAAAACAATCTTTTTGGTTGGCATAATAATTTAAAATGCCGCTTTCGCTTAAAGCCTTATAAATAAGCTGTAAAAGCGGGGTATAAGATTTTTCTTTTCGAAGATTAACGTAAGTTTTATAAAAGTTTTGAATACCGATATCGTCCGAAAATTCGGTATCGACATTATCTTTTAAAATCTCGAACCAGCATTTCCCCGTTTTTCTTGATATAAAAAGAAACTTTGCAACGGTTGAATCTTTAACTTTAAAAACCTCGCTTGTAAAAAGCCCGAAAAGTTTTTCGTTTTCAAGATAAGAATTTACAAGAATTTTTAGATAAAAATATGCTTGTATAAAAGAGGGAACGTCATACGCGCTTTTTTGCCTGCTTAAAAGACAGGGTATGCCCTTTTGTTTAAAAAGCCTTGAAAAATTTTCAAGAGCGTCGTTTTTTCTTGACAAGATTGATATTTCAGACGGCTTAAAGCCGGATTTTATAAGAGATTATATCTCATCGACCGTTTTATTATCCGCTTGGTTTGTGTCTTGAAATATATTAAACAT
>CAYUWO010000075.1:0-7233 GCA_964448535.1 uncultured Gammaproteobacteria bacterium
GTTAAAAAATACATTAAAAAAAAAGGGGGGGGGGGGGAATGCAATATTTAAGCAAATATGTGTCGCCTCTTGGAGATATTGTTCTTGCCTCTGATGAAATTGGTTTAGTTGGTTTGTGGTTTGAAGGGCAGAAATATTTTGGGCTTTATCTTGATAAAGAACATAAAGAAAAAGAAACCCCTTTATTTAAACAGGCTAAAAAGTGGCTTGATATATATTTTACGGGGCAAGAACCCGATTTTAAATTGCCGCTTCATTTTACGGGAACTAAATTTCAAAATGAAGTGTGGGAATTACTTTGCAAAATTCCTTACGGAAAAACCGTTACTTACGGCGACATCGCAAAACAGCTTGCGCATAAAAAAGAAATTGCAAGAATGTCCTCTCAAGCGGTTGGCGGAGCCATAGGGCACAATAAAATATCCGTTATTGTTCCATGTCATAGAGTAGTTGCTTCAAACGGCAGCTTAACAGGATACGCCGGAGGCATAAGCAAAAAAATCGCCCTTTTGAAGTTGGAAAAAGGTTTTAAGGATACATTTTTTATTCCAAAGAAAAACAGTACACCATAAAATATTGGTCGCTTTTTGTTTGGAAAAAATTTTAATACCGAAACTTGTTTTTAAAGCTAAAATATTTAACCCGTGCGGCTTTTGCGGTTATGTAACAAATTGTATATATATATGAAGTTTAAATTAAGTTATGTCGATAAACATTTCATATAAGTTATTCAAAAAGGAGGAATCTGATATGGCTAACAAAGTAGGCGGTGTTAAAAAAGGAAATGCGGTCGATAAAACATATAACAAGGCGGGCAAAAAAGCGAACAAGGCGGATAAAAAAGATGATGAATTATTTCCCCCAAAAGCTGATAAAGCTGATAAAAAGGGACCTAATAAAAAAAGCATGGACGCTGCAAGCAGCAAAGCTGACAGTTTAAAAGAAAAAGCCACCAAAAATGGCAGCAACATAAAAGCAAACAGCGTAAAAGTAGATGGAAATAAAGTTACATACAGAACTAAAGACGGCAAAAAGATTGAACAAAAATTCAACGATAACGGCGGACTTAAATTAAAAACAGTTAAAAATGGCGATAAAGTCACAACAACAAGATATAAACCCGATGGGTCAAAAAGGCATAAAATAACCGAACAAGGTGGCAGGAAAGTTACTCGTAGCTATGAAAAAGATGTAATAACAAGCAAAACAATTGAGCAAGACGGCAAGAAAATAACGATTCATTATAGTGCTGACGGCAAAAAAAGAACAAACAAAACAATTGAACAAGACGGCATGACAACAAAGATTGATTATAGTGCTGACGGCAAAACAAAAAAAAGCAAAAACACACAAGGAGAAATTGAAGGTCAACATTATTCGATAAATACTATATATGATAAAAACGGTAAAGCAACGTCAAAAACAACCCAAGTTTTGGGCGAAGACGGCAAATTTCAGGACTTTAAAAAAGAAGAGTTTGTGCGCAACGAAGATGGCACCGTTCAAAGTAAAACAACCACCAAAGGCGACACAACAACAACGCGCACATATACTTATGACGGCAAAAAAAGAACCTGTAGTATACATTCAGAGAATTCTAAAACCGGCGTAGTCAGAGATTACGATGAAAAACAAGATCTCGATGACAACGGCAGAGTTATTAAAACGGTTAGAACCGATGAATTGGGTAATGTTGTCCGTGAAACCAACAAGACTTACGATGACAACGGCAAATTGTCCGAGTATGAAATAAAGAAAACAAACGGCGCAGGCGAAACAACGGTTGAAACCCGCAAAAACTATACTCACAAAGCAGACGGCAGCAAGACATATCAAGTTACCTTTAAAGATGCCAAAGGTAATGTTACAAAATCTAACGAACAAAGAACACAATATGCTAACGGTCAAATCGCAGGCGCAAACGATCAAGCCGCAGGGGCAAATGGTCAAGCTGAAGGCGCAAATGCTCAAGCCGCAGGGGCTAACGATCAAGCCGCAGGCGTAAACGGTGTAAATCCGATTAATAATGAAGTTCCTATCGGGAATGCCCCTGCGGAAAACGGGCAAAATCAAATCCGACAGCATGCCGGACATAACATGACCGATAAAGCATACAATACGGTTATGAATGTTATTAATGGTTATGTAAACAGCGCCTTTGATTTTCTAAAGAACTTTTTTAATTCAATCGGCGAAAGTCTTGGGCTCTCTCAAAACGACATAGAAGCGGGTGATGCATTAATTGAAGAATACTGCAACAACATAGACAATCAAAATAAGCAAGACTATGCCAATACGCAAGATGACGGCATTGTGAATTTCGGGGAAGCCCATAATGAGGAGCGGCTTGACGGCGATCTTGATGAAGGTGGCTATATCGTATAACATAAAGTAATAAAATAAAAAGGCGCCAAATTACTTAAAGGGCGCCTTTTTATTATATGTTGCAGAGCTTTAAACACTGCATAAGCCCTATGTTGGCTTTTTTATGTATAATATTTTCTTAATTTTTCATAATTCGGGTTCTTTTTCATTTTGGCAAAAATATGCCAGAGAGAATCGTTGCGCTGGGATTTTAAAAATTTTTCAAATTCGGAATCCGGGATAAAATAGAGAAGTTTCAAAATTTCTTTAAACCCCGTTATTGATATTTTTGATTTTCCGATTAATTCTCTTAAAGCTTCAAGCCAGTTAACGTCGTTGCAACTATACATTCTTACATTGTTTTTTAATCTGGCAGGTGCAACAAGGTTTTCTTCATCATAGGTTCTTAGCCTGTCGGCCGAAATATTTAATTCTTTAGCCGTTTTGCTCACGGTTAATATAGGTGAATTTTCATCTAACATAAGCGCCTCATTTTAATCTTATTCAAATGAAGCGTATCTTTCAATTTAGGATTTAAAAAATTATGTTACATTAATTAAACCATGTTTAAACTTAGGTATTGTAAAATTAGTTTTTATGGTATACATGTAACTAAGGTTTAAATTCTTATGTATTATCAAATAAACAAAAAATTATCGGAAAAGATAAATATAATAAAAGCAATATCAATCATTCTTGTTATATTTGTGCATGCGGGCTACAGCGAAGATTATTTTTTAGGTAATGTATCTTTTAGCTTATCTTTTTTTCAAATTTTTCAGGATATTATTTCAAATATAATGGGCAGTGCGGCGGTTCCCGTTTTTTTCTTTTTATCCGCCCTTCTTTTATATTCAAAAGATTTTGATTTTGTGCATAACATAAAGAAAAAAGTAAAAACTCTTGTAATCCCCTTTTTTATAATGAATACAGTGGCAATTTTAATTTATTATGTTTTGCAGCATATATCTTTAACCAAGGGTTTTTTCACAACCGAACGGTTTATTATTTCAAATTGGAATTATTTGGATATCATAAACGCTTATTTAGGAACCGGCGACGGCAGACCCTTCCTCACATCTCTTTGGTTTTTAAGGAACCTCTTTTTATTAAATTGTTTTGCCGGGCTTATAAGCGTTTTAGCAAAAAAGTATACTCTTATTTTTTTCACGGCAATTACCTCAATATTTTTGTTTTTGCCTGAGTCTGACAATATGCTGTTAAGGTTTGGCGCAACATCCGTTTTTTTCTGGTCTTTAGGGTATTATGCGGTATATAAACAGATTGATTTAGAAAACAATAAAATAAACAGTCGGGGCTTATGGGTTTTATATATCATCTATATTGCGCTTGATGTAATTTTAAAGCCCATGCCTTTTCATTATATAATAAGGAATTTCGGAATAATTTTCGGGGCATATATGCTTATTTTCTGTTTTCCGAAATCAATTTCCAAAAAAACCGAAAAATTTCTTCTTTTTGTGTCAAAATACACATTTGCAATTTACCTTTTCCATAGAATTCCGATTTCTTTCTTTAAAAAGTTAATGGGTGCTTTGCTCCCCAAAACTTTCCTCTTTTCATTTTTAGAGTATATTTTGGGAGTTATTTTTGTTTTATTCCTCTCAATTTTTATCAGCAAAGTTTTAAAATCCGTTTCAAAAGACTTATATTCCCTTGTAACCGGCGGAAGATAAGCATTTTGACGTAATTTTTTGTTTGCGGGTTTAAAAATTTTATTAAGAAATGTAACGAAAAATAAAAATTTTGAAATTCCTGTTTGAGTATATACTTTATATATATACAAGAACGATAAAACTTGAAATAAAAAAGTTTTTCAAACAAAAAATATTTAACCAATACACACTAACCTTCACTTCACACACGGGGAATTACAAAAAAAATTCCAGCGGCACTTATTGTAAGCGCCGTTTTTTTTATGCAAAATTTTTTGTTTCTTCAACAAATTCCATAAGCTTTTTAAACCCGTCGCCGTTTTCAATTAGTTTATAAGACAAATTAACCCCTTCTTTTAAGGTTTTTGTTTTTGAAAAGGCATAAAAAGCAGCTCCCGAATTTAAGGCGACTGCGTCTTTTTTGGCGCCCGTTATTTCCCCTTTTAAAATCCCTTTTAAAATCTTTGCGTTTTCATCAGGCTCGCCGCCCCTTAAATCTTCAATCTTTGCCCTTTTTATATTAAAATCTTCAGGGGAAAACTCGCCCGTGTTAACTTTCCCATTCTCTATTTTTGCAAAATAAGTCTTAGACACCACGCTCGCCTCATCTAAACCCGTTTCGCCAAAAAGCACCATCCCCCTTTGGCACCCCAATTTAACCATAGAATGAGCCATAATATTAACCAGCTTTTTATCGTAAACCCCTATTACTTGGGTTTCTGCACCGGAAGGGTTAATTAAAGGGCCAAGACAGTTAAAAATTGTTCTTATTTTTATTTCTTTTCTGACATTTGCCGCATTTTTCATCAAAGGGTTAAACTTCGGAGCAAAAATAAAACAAATTCCTGTTTTTTCTAAAATTTTTTCACATTCTTTTGTGCCAAGCATAATATTTGCGCCGATTTGTTCTAAGACATCCGCAGCGCCCGATTTTGAACTTGCCGCACGGCTCCCGTGTTTTGCAACGCACACTCCGCCCGAGGCGATAACAAAGGCGGACGCAGTTGAAATATTGAATGTGTTTGCCCCATCCCCGCCTGTTCCTACAATATCAAGAACATTTTTGTTTTTTAAATCAAGCTTTCCCCCCTTTTCTTTTAAAAATTTGCATGCGCCCACAATTTCATCAATTGTTTCCCCTTTCATCCTAAGCGCAATTAAAAACGCCGATATTTGAATATCGGACGCTCTCCCCTCAAGGATTTCGCCCATTACGTCCTTAATTTCGCTTTCAGAGAGATTTTTATTTTCTGTAACTTTTTTTAATGCGTCAATAATCACAACCGAATTATACAAAATTTTTGCCCAAAGGGCAAAATTATTATGTTATGGGAATTTCGCTCTCTTGAAATTTCTAGCGGTTCGAACTTAGCAACTCCGCTGCTTGCTCCTCGCATGCGGGAGCGGGAGTTCATCAGAACTCATTCCCGCGTTAAACGGGCTTCGGTCTTGTTCGTAGTGCTACAGCACCGGCTTCCGCACACAAGCCCTCTCGCCCTCTGCTCCGGTGCGCTATTAAAACTTGAACTTTCAAGTTTTAACCGCTCCGTGTTGCGCAAGTGCCTCTTAAGGTAAGCGATGAGCTTACCTTGCGCCGGCACCGGCATTCGCTCAGTTCTCACATTGGCGCACTCCGTTCACTAACGTTCACTTCTCTGCTTTTGGAATTCCGCTAATCGCTCACTCCTCGGATTCCGCTCCATAACCGCTTTATGAAAGCGATTATTCCGCTTCACACGTCGTTCGCTTTACGGAGCTTTGCTGCTTATCAGCAGCTCCGTCCGTCAGAAATTTCGCCCCTCTTGGAATTTTCTGACTGCGGAGCCGGTGCCGGCACATAAGGACGAGCCATAGGCTCGTCCTTATGTTCTTATAACGTGTACAGTGTTAACGCAAATGTAAACCGCAAGGAGCGGAAAGCCAAAACGTTTACCAAAGCTAAAGGAAAGAGGGTTTGCATATAAAACTGTTCGTAGTACTATAGCGTCGTCTCCGCACGTCGCAAGCCCTTTGCTTAAGGCTCGACGCCATTGTTCTTCACATTGGCTCCACCTTTTTAAAAAATTAAGAAGCCAAAAACATAAAATAATTTTTAGCAAACAGGCATAACACAAGGGTTTATACGGTTAATATAATGCGATTGAATTAAGTTAATTGCATACGGGTATAAAGTAATCGGTAATAAATATATGAAAACTCCGAATTGTTGGGGGTGATAAATAAAACTATATGCTTAAAATACACAAAAATGAACTATAATATAACAGACGAGGACAGTTGTCCAAACTGCCGTATTTGTTTATAAGGTTAAAAAGCGCTTATCTTTTATGGCAGGTATTTTTTATTATGCAGAGAATTAGCAATATTAAAGTTAAATCAAGATTATATTTACTCATAATTTTGTCCGTTTTTTAACTATCGACTAAGGGTCAAAATATTTTCTTGTATTGAAGTTTAAAAGAAAACAATAGCCCTTTCTGTTTTAATGTATAATAACCAACCGCCCCAATAACACAGAAATTTTGTCTTTACAAACAAAAGAAAACAATCGCCGAAAAGCTAAAATTATTCTTTGATTTTGTTAACTTTTAGTCTTTCGAAATTTAATATAAAAAATCGAGCTTAAAAGTTATTCAAAAAAATTTATAGGGGTCCGGAATAAAAATGAGCAGTTTTTATATATATTAAAAACGTTTTTAGGGCGTTTTTAATAAAATTACAAAGGTAAAAATTTAAAATAAATCGTTTATAATATGAATATCGGGGGCGACATCTTCAGATATCATGCCCTTTTAAAGGTCAAGCGATGCTTAACGTTTTTGTCGGGTATAAAATCAACAAAAACAATTGGATTCTTCCACAATTTGCTTTTTTTTAAACTGCCAACCAAAAGTTAAGCGTTGCCCTTATTGAAGGAGTTTAAAAAAATAATAGGGTTGCTCCGTTGATATTTATTTTTGTTTTTTAATCAAATATCGCAATTTAAAAAATGACTTTTGCTCTTGAATCCGGCTTTTTGCTGTTTTGTTTTTAATGTTTTGCCCGATATTTTTAAATTTTTTAATTTGAAGTGTTACCAAAAACATAAATTATAAAATTTCACTAAATCTGCTATGAGGGTAAAAATTATATATAAGCAAAAAAAATGTTTGTACAAAGACAAACATTAAATAAACACGAGGATATTAAGAGA
>CAYUWO010000076.1:0-7081 GCA_964448535.1 uncultured Gammaproteobacteria bacterium
CGACGATAACGCCGTCAAATTCGTTTATAAAAACTTTTCCTATTAAATCAAGAGCTTGTTGGGAACCTGTTGTTATTATAACGTTATCAAGCGTAATATTCATATTATGGATTTTGTTATACCTTTGAGCAATAAAATCTCTTAAGCTCTCAAGCCCGAGGGTTGTTGAATATTGATAAATTTTGGCGCCGAATTTATCGGAAATTCTGTTCATAGAAATTTTTAAATCTTCAATGGGAAAAGAAACAGGGTTTGGAAGCCCGCCTGCAAAAGAAATAATCTCAGGGGATTGGATTACTTTTAAAATTTCTCTTATAAAAGATGACGGGGTGTTTTTAATTCTTTCCGAAAAATATTTTTCAAACATTGTTATTTCTCCGTTAGCAATATAAATAATATAGCAAAAATAACATAAACGCCATTTAAGAAATCAAATCACGGACGACAACGGACGCCATAATCAGACCCGCCGCAGGCGGAACAAAAGAAGAGCTGGAAGGAACATGCCGACCGTTATTTTCAATAACTCCGCCCCCGATTGATTTAATCGGAGTTTCTTTTGAAAAAACGACTTTAAGGGATTTTACTCCCTTTTTTCTTAGCTGCCCCCGCATGACTCTTGCAAGCGGACAAACAGAGGTTTTATAAATATCAGACACTTCAAGCATGGAAGGGTCGGTTTTGTTTCCTGTGCCCATGGAAGAAATAATCGGGATATTAAACTCATGCGCCTTTAAAATAAGTTCCGTTTTGGATGAAACAGTATCTATTGCATCAATTATATAATCAACGGCATCAAAATTAAATTCAAAAGAATTTGAAGGGGAGAAAAAAATATTATGGGTTTTTATAAAAACATTCGGGTTAATGTCTAAAAGCCTTTCTTTTGCGGCTTCGGTTTTATATTTTCCGATTGTTGAATGAAGCGCAAAAATTTGCCTGTTTAAATTTGTGATTGAAATTTTATCATTGTCAATTAAATCAACATGCCCAACCCCCGAACGCACAAGTGCTTCTGTGGCGGCTCCGCCAACCCCGCCAAGCCCGAAGATAGCAACATGAGCGCAGGAAAGCTTTTTTAAACCGTCTGAACCGAATAAAAGCTCTGTTCTTTGAAATTGATTTTCCATTCTATAAATAATAACTCAAAAAATTATTTTAATCCCTTAATTAAAATTTCCGCAAATTCAAAATCTTCGATTGTATTTATATCAACCGCTTCAAGCTTAGACAAAAATAAAGGCAGGCAGGAATCGGGGTCGAGCCTTTTTTTGTTTTTTAATACGGCTTGAGTTTTATTAATATAAATTCCTGTCGTTTCGTATATGCTGGGCTCTAAGTCCTTGCTGTTCGGAATTTTGCCGTTTACATAGTAAGCGGGTTTGTTGTTTTTCCAAAAGTAAAAGCTGTCTTTATATACGCCCGCCACGGAATTCACGCCGTTTTCTTTTAAAATTTCTATTCCTCTTTCTATGCTCTTTGGTTTTAAAAAGGGAGCTGTTGGAATTACCTGTAAAATAATATCGGAATCGGGGCGGTTAGCCGCCTGGAAAAAACACAATTCATCTCCGGTCGTAAGGTTATTCGCAAGTTCTTTTGGCCGTTTTAAAACCGATGCGCCGAATTTTTCGCCTAAATTTAATATCTCATCACAATCGGAATCTATAACAACTTCATCAACACCCTTTGCACAAAGAGCATTTTTCACCGCATACAAAAAAAGAGGGGTGCCGCCAAGCAATTTAAGATTTTTTGAAGGAACCCTCTCGCTTGTTCCTTTTGCATGAATAAAAGCTACAACTTTACCCATTTTTGCCCCTCCTTTAACTGTTTTTTATACAAAATGCCTTCATCAATTTTATAAATAACATCATTTGGCTGTTTTAAAGAAAGAATCTTATCTTTTGAATAGTTCATCAACTTTCCGATAAGAACTTTGTTTGCTGTTTCATGCGCTACCAGTGCTATATTTAATGAAGAACCGCTTTCGATTAAATCTTTTACAGGCTCAAGCCTTTTATACAAATCAGCGTAAGATTCTCCGTTTTGAGGCCTGAAATTCCATTTATCATTTTCCCTTTTTTCTAAAATGCTTCTTTCGATTTCATCCGGCGCAAGCCCCGATAAAACTCCGAAACCGATTTCTTTAATATCGTCTTTAAGCTCAACACATAAGGCTTTTAATTTTATTTTATTGAAAAAGTCTGTGGCACGTTTAAGCGGGCTTAAATATACCTTGTCAAAAACTATATTTTTGAATTCCTGATTTAAACACTCTATAAATTCTTTATCTAAAGGAAGAAGTAAAGAGTCGCTCTCTCTGCCTTGCAATCGCCCTTGTAAATTCCAAAGGGTTTTGCCGTGTCTGAAAAATACAATCATCTTAAATATATCCCGTCTTTAGAGTGCAGATAAGTATTGCCGTATTGGGCATGCAAAAGAAACTCTTCTTCAATTTTGCTCATTGCAAATTCTTCTCTGTACGCTATAGGGGGTAAATAATCCTGATATATTTTTTTCAAATCGGGCTCTTTGGATAATTTCGTCATTTGTTTATATTCATCGGGCTCAAGAGAACACTCTATATGATGAACAAAAGAATGACGGCTTTTTGCAAAATGCCTTTCAATCAGTTTCGCACCGAAATCAATTGCGGCAAGCGAAGGTAAAATTCCCGTTTCATGTCCTGAATATCCTATTTTTATTCTCTCGTCCTCAAATTCTTTTTTTAATTTTAAAATGTTGCCCAGACGTAAATTTTCAACTCTGCAAGGATACTCCGCAACACAATGAAGAATATATAAAGGGTGCCCTAAAGTGCTTAAAGTGTTTATAATTTTTTCTATCTGCTTCAGTGTTCTTCCCGCAACAGAAACCACGATGGTTTTATCTTTTGGAACGCAGTTTTTTACTTCGTTTAAAAATTCTTCGTTGCCCCCGTTGCAAGAGGCAATTTTATACATAGGAAGATTAAATTCAAGCATTTCATAAAGAGAGGGAATGTCTTGAACAGTAGTGAACCACTTAATTCCTGTTTCTTTACACTTTTTATCAAACAAAATAAACTCCTGCTTGTTGAATTCAAAAATTTCTCTGTATTCTCTGTAAGTTTTGCCGTAAGGGCTGATAAATTCAGAATTCAACTTTTCTTTTGAATAAAAAGTGTCTACATCCTTTTTTTGCATTTTTATAAAGTCTGCTCCGGCGTTTTTAGCGTCATCAACCATTTTTATTAAAAGATTAAAGTTTCCTAAATGGTTTGTTGTAAATTCGGCGACAAATAAAGGCTCCATATTTACCACCTCCCGACTTTGTCATACAAATCTAAAATATCCTCCGTTTTTAAAAGTTCACATCTTACGATATTTTCTTTTTCAAGACGCAGGGTTGCAAATTCCAAAACGCTTTCTACAAGATTATTCGGAATCACGATAACCGCATCGGAGTCTGCAAAAATATAATCTTTCGGTTTGATTTCAACATCTGAGCCCAACCCCGGCATAATAACAGGCACTTCAAACTCGGTTATTTGCCACTTGCCGTAAGCGTCAACCGGTTGAATACCGTCTGAAAATACGGGGAATTTATCTTTTTCTATAAGTTTTATATCACGAGTAGGCGCATCCAAAACAGCTCCTAAAGCTCCGAATTTACGGGCAAGTTTGCCCGAAATATCTCCAAATTGGGCAACCTCTCTGTATCCTCCCGATGATATAACCTGAACACAGCCCGGATAAAACGCCTTAAACATTTTTATCCGAATAGTATCATTTATATGTGAGCTGTCATTAACTCTGCACCCTTTACAAGTAAACGCAGGGCCAAACAGGACATCACAATACCCCCCCCCCCCAAGCGGGTTTAATGTTTTTTGACAAAACAAAAGATTTATTATATTTAATGTCAAAAGCCATGGCAGCATAGACAACGCCAGAGTATAGTTTAGAGTATTTTTATTTTAAATTATACATTAAAAAAACTTCGTCCTAAATAAATTTTTACATAATAATATCAAAAAAATAGCAATTTTTCAATATAAATTTTTTTTATATATATGGATTAGGATTAATAAAAAGGATGAGATATGGGAAGCATAAATCAAATACAGCAAGCAGCAACAAAATGTGTAAGCTCTTTTCAAAAAAGGGGCTCGCTTGGAGAAATAAAGAAAATATATGAAGCAACAGATGACATCTTCGAAAGAAAAGATTTGGTTGATGATGTTGCAAGGGGCTTTAAATCATTCGTGGAAGACCCTTATATAGAATGGTCCGGAAAAGAATTACCGTTTGATAATGAAGGCGGAAGTAAAATACTTAAAGCGTTATTTAACGGATACAGCGATTTAATCAGCGCTTTTACAAAAAAAGACACTCAAAGATTTGTTGACCTTTGTTTTGGCACACGTCAGGCAGAAACCCTTTCAAAAAGTCAAACAAAAAATAAGGAAGTCCAAAAATTTGTTGAAACAATCGAAACAAATCTCGGCAGCAAGCTCAAGGATGTCATTGCATAAGGCATAAAAAAGCGGATTCTCAGCCGAATTGTTCTAAAATTGCAATCCGACAAACCGCTTTAAAGATACAAACAAAAAAGAGGTCATAAGACCTCAAAGTTTAATTTGGGCCATCTTGGACTCGAACCAAGGACCTCACCCTTATCAGGGGTGCGCTCTAGCCACCTGAGCTAATAGCCCGCTATGGATAAAGTACCATGGAAAAAGTTTAAAATCAACCTTTTTTTATAATATTCAAAGGAAAGAGAAATAAAAAGGGGGCAAAGTGTTTAAAGCTACATCTTCTCGGGGGCTTCAACTTTAAGCAGGCTAAATGTTACGGCAAGAACAGTTTTAGTGGCATACACAATTTGAAGGCGTGCGCCGGTTAAAACGGGATTATTGTTTAGGATTCTTGTGCAGCCATAAAATCTGTGAAAGTCGGAAGATAACTCTTGAGTATATTTACAGAGCATATAAGGCGCCCTTAACCTTGAAGCGGCCTCGATTGTTTCTTTAAAACTTTCAAGTTTTAATAAAAGTTTTTTTAAGGATTCGTTAGATTTTTCATCGTCTGAAAAAACTTTTTTAACCTTCGCCGAATTTATAAGGTTGTCAAGCTCCTCTTGATTTAAGAGGGGGGGGAGTTCGGTTTTTAGCTCTATATCAAGCCTTGGCTCAACTGCTTTTCTTAAAACCGAACAGCACCTTGCATGAGCATATTGGGCGTAAAATACGGGATTTTGTTCACTCTTTGTTTTGGCAAGTTCAACATCGAAATCAAGAGTTGTGTCAATCGAGCGCATTAACATCCAATATCTTGTGGCGTCAACACCGACCTCGTCTATAAGCTCATCCAAAGTAACCATTTTTTTTCTTTTGCCCATGCGAATGGCTTCACCGTTTTCAATAATGTTAACAAGCTGACCCAAAAGAATCTCAAGCTTTGAGCTGTCATATCCGAGCGCATCAAGCGCAGCTTTCATTCGGGGAATATACCCGTGATGATCCGCACCCCAAATATCAATCAAAAGGTCAATTTATTTGCATGGTATGCAATATCTGCAGTAAGGTAAGTGTTGGAACCGTCTTTTTTCTTTAAAACTCTGTCTTGAGAGTCGCCGTATTCGGAAGATTTAAACCAAATTGCGCCGCCGTTTTCATAGAGCTTGCCTTTTTTTTCAAGCGTATGGCAGCAGGCGTCAACCTCGCCCGATTGATAAAGAGATTTTTCAAAGAAAAATAAATCAAAACAGGTTCTAAAACGCACAAGAAGCTCTTTTTGCGATTTTATCATTTCTTCTTTTGCAAAATCACCGTATGAAAGCCCCCTGTTATCAACAATATACTTTTTTGCAACAGGAATTAAATATTCGCCCCTGTATAAATCTTCATCCCAAACAGCTTCTTCTCCTTTCAGCTCTTTAACCCTAAGCTCGAGAGATTTGGCAAGCCTTTGAATCTGACCGCCCGCATCGTTTACATAAAATTCACAAAAAACTTCATACCCTGTATATTTTAAAATTTCGGATAAGCAAGACCCAAAAGCCGCCCAGCGGCCATGCCCGATATGAAAGGGACCTGTGGGGTTAGCACTGACGTATTCAATATTTACCTTTTTTTTATTTCCGAGGTTTATTTTTCCGTAGTCTTCTTTTTTCTCAAGAATTTCATTTAATATTTGAACAAGGATTCCTTCCCTAACCTTAAAATTAATAAACCCGCCGGCAGTGTTTGTATAAAAATTATCGCCTTTTATGTATTCTTTAACTATGTTTGCAATTTCTGCAGGGGGGAGCTTTAAAAATTTTGATAAGAAAGACACATTTATCGCAAAGTCGCCAAATTCAGGATTTTTGGGGGCAGAGCAGATAAAGGGCAAAGATGAAATATCCTCAACCCCGTTGATTTTGCCCTCATTAAGAGCTTTTTTAACTGCTTCTTTAACCGTTTTAACAAAAAAATTCTTTAACATCATAAGAAATTATAATCCAAAAAATAAATATCGGCTATTTTTTCTTCAAAAGCTTAGAGTGAATCGCATTAACCGAGTTTAAATTTGTTGCAAAGTCGCTGTAAAAACCGTCCGATTCCCCGTAAGGTATTTTTGTTTTCATAAGTTTTACAGTGTTTTCATTAATTGAAATTAACTTTTCGAGTTCTTTTTTAACAGAAAACGCTTTTTTAAGGGCGGGAAAAATTTTAAATATAAAATCATAAAGAAAGGGGACTGAATAATTATCGGCGTCGATAGTTTCAACCGAATCAAACGGGCTTTCTTTTCCGAAAATATCAATATCAAAATCATTAAGCCGCTTTTTGACAGCGGGTTTTTTATCGGGGGGCGCCCCGGTTTCTTTCGGTTGAATTGTATTTGTTGCGGCGTTTTTATTGTAGTTTTTTGCCGAATCAACTTTATTTGAATCTTCAAAAGAAGGAGGCTCAAACCCCGTTAAAGCACCAAAAGGCAAGAAAGTGCCGCTTTGATTATTTTCTTTTATATATCCCTTTTGCTCTAATTGCCCCAAAAGAGAATTTTTGTATTCTTTCTTTGGCATATAATGTATTATGCAGCATAGACTTTTA
>CAYUWO010000077.1:0-1872 GCA_964448535.1 uncultured Gammaproteobacteria bacterium
GATTTGCAAAGCTTACCCCCCCCCCCCTAAATATAGCCGCCGGACGAAACAGAGGCGAAATTTTATTTACC
The DNA here is from genome assembly GCA_964448535.1 of uncultured Gammaproteobacteria bacterium. GTDB lineage: Bacteria > Cyanobacteriota > Vampirovibrionia > Gastranaerophilales > Gastranaerophilaceae > Galligastranaerophilus_A. The sequence continues at coordinate 72 of CAYUWO010000077.1, forward strand.
TGTTTAATATCAAAAAAAAGAGGGCTTGTAAAAGGTATCAAAAAAACATTTTAATTTTATGTTTTTTTGATATAATTTTTTGTATGAAATCTGTTATCTTTTTAAAAATTTGGTCTGCGCCTTTTTGTCGGGGGGGGGGGGTAAATTCAAGAACCCTTCGCATATACAATAAAACGGTAATTGGAGGGATAGCCTCCAATGTTTTTTAGCAGAGATGAAATTTTAAAAATCGGTTTTAAATCGGTTGGGGAAAACGTTTTAATAAGCGACAGAGCAAGGTTTTTTCGCCCTGAGAGAATATCAATCGGAAATAATGTCCGAATTGATGATGATGTTGTTATTGCAAATAATGTTACCATAAATAATTATGTCCATATCAGCATTGGTGTATACCTTTTATCAAGCCCGAACGCATATATTGAAATGAAAGATTTTACGGGGATATCTTACGGGTCTTTAATTTTTACATCAAGTGATAACTATTTTGGGGCATGCCTTACAAACCCGACTGTTCCTTCAAGATACAGGGATGTTGTTGAAAAACCCGTCATTTTAAATAAACATTGTCTGGTTGGCGCAAAAAGCACGGTTGCTATGGGGGTTGTTATGGGGGAAGGAAGCACGGCAGGCGCTATGAGCTTAATTGCAAAATCGACCAAACCATGGAAATTTTACTTCGGAAATCCGGCAAAGCCGTATTTTGACAGACCAAAAGAAGCCGTTTTGAAACTTGAAGAAGATTTTAAAAATTCTAAAGAGTACAAGGAAAATTAATGTCCCTATTTTGCTTAAAAAATACTAAAATATCCGCAATATCTTCGGTTGTCCCCAAGAAAGAATTAAGCCTTTTGGATGATAAAAACTTATATAACGGGGATAAAAAGAAAATTAGCCGTGTTATTAATTCTTCAGGGTTTTTAAAAAGAAGAACGGCCGATATAAAAACAACAGCCTCTGATTTATGTTATCAAGCGGGGCTTGATTTGATTGAAAACAGAAAAATAAACAAAGACGAAATAGACGGGATATTATTCCTAAGTTATACCCCCGATTATTTAATGCCTGCAACAGCATACGTTTTACATAATAAATTGGGCTTAAAAAAAGACTGCGTTGCCCTCGATATTCCGCAAGCCTGCTCCGGTTTTGTAATAGGACTTTATCAAGCTTCAATGATGATAAATGCGGGAGCCGAAAGGGTTCTTTTATTTGTCGGCGATACTTTTTCTAAATTTAGCGATATGTTCAAAAACGGCTCAGCTCCCGTTTTTGGGGACGCAGGGTGCGCAATAGAGGTTACGGAAGATAAAAATTCAAGCATTTACTTTAATATTGAAACTTTTTCAAAAAGTTATGATTCTTTAATTTGTTTAAACGGAGGTTTTAGGAACCCGCCTTTAAAGGAAGATTTTTATAATGATAACAGTTATAAATATAATTCTAAAATGGATGGGGCGGGGATTTTCAATTTTACGCTTGAAAATGTTGAGCCGAACATAAAAAAATTGTTTGAATTTTCAAATATAAAATCCGGCGATGTTGATTATTATGTTTTTCATCAGGCAAATAAATTTATTTTGGAAAATATCGCAAGAAAATTAAATATCCAAACCGATAAAATTTCGACAGAAACCTTGACTAACTACGGAAATCAATGCGGAGCGTCTATTCCATGCACAATTTCAAATATTTTAAGCGAAACTTTATCGGGGGGGGGGGGTGGAAAGTTTTTGTTATGCGGTTTTGGGGGGGGGGTAATGGGTGGCAGGGCCGATTTGGTACTTAAAAAATTAAAAAGTTT
>CAYUWO010000077.1:1882-3725 GCA_964448535.1 uncultured Gammaproteobacteria bacterium
CCCCCCCCCCAACCCCCCCCCCCACCACCACAACCACACCCCCCCCCACCCCGGGCGCGGGGGGTGGAAAGTTTTTGTTATGCGGTTTTGGCGCGGGTCTAAGCGTTGCAAGCGCAATATGCGACATTAAAAATATATACTGTTCGAAACTAATTGAATATAAGGGAGGCTAAATGGATAAAAAAGAATTTATTGAAAAATTAAAAGATATAATGCAAACAGATTCTGAAATTGACGAAAACACCGAACTTGAAACAATTGAAGAATGGGATTCAATCGCAAAAATATCTCTTATTTCGTTTATGGACTCAGAATTTAAAATCTCCTTAAACGGCGCAGACATAGAGGAGTTTAAAACCGTCAGCGACATCTTAAAAAAGGTCGGAGTATAACTTATGGAATTTAGCCAAAATGATTTATTTCTTATAACGGGCGCAAGCTCGGGTATCGGGCGGCAAATAGCTTTAAAGTTAAATGAAAACGGCGCAAAAACAGTTATTGTTTCAAGAAATATTGAAAAATTAAAACAAGTAAAAGCAATGGCGCAAAACCCCGATAACGTCTTTATTGAACCTAGGGATTTAAGCCAAGATATAGATTCCCTTCCTGATTTTATTTCAACTTTAAGGGAAAAACACGGAAGATTTAGAGGGCTTGCGGTTTCTCACGGGGTTGTAAAGCTCAGCTCTGCAAGGCTTTTAGATAAAAATTCCATGGATGACATTTTTAACATAAATTACTTTTCGCCCATGCTTTTAGCAAAAGGCTTCTTGGACAGAAAAAACAACAATATAAGGGGGGGGGGGGGTAAGCCTTCTTTTTATCGCCTCGCTTGCGGGGGTTAACCCGTCTTTAGGGCAGATAATTTACGGAGGCGCAAAAGCTGCGCTTATTGCTTCATCTAAAGCATTAAGCAAAGAATACTCTTCTAAGAAGATTCGCATAAACTGTATCTCGCCCGCATGGGTCAAAACTCCCGCCTTCGAAAAACAAAATGAAATTGCAAAAATATCAGAAGATAATTACCCCTTAGGCTTTGGCGAAACGGAAGATGTGGCAAACCTCGCCCTGTTTTTGCTCTCTGATAAAGCAAAGTGGATAACGGGGCAAAATTATATTTTAGACGGCGGCGCAAACTTTTTTTGAATTTTGCCAAAAATACGTTTCAATATATCAAGCTGAACCTTTCTTAACAGACGGGCTTGAAAGAAAAGCGCAAAAATATTGTATAATATACATCGCATGTAATATTTATACATAAAGCGTTGTTTTGTCGTTTGATTTTATGCGCCAAAAGTTAAATGCGGCTTATTTCAAACTTTAGAATAACAAGGCTCTGTCATAAATCAAAAGGGCAGACAGCCTATGTAGAATTTGATATTTTAAATTTGCGCCGGGCGCATGAATTTAAACGCTTTTATTTTTGCTTATGCAGGAAAAATTTGATTAATAAAAACTCTGTTTCGCCAATGGATTTGTTAATAAAGCAATCGGGCGTTACCGACATTGATATTTCAAAAGAAAATACTTAAAAAACATAATTTAGACAACTGTTGCTTTAAACAATATAAAAACCTTATAAAAAATGGCGGACTTGAATTTAGACGGCGTTTGCAAAGGCTGATTTATTCAGAAAAGGAATAGCATAGAATTTAAGCGAATTTCGAACACATATAAAAGACTATATTCAAGCTTTTAGACCAATTGACTGACAAAAAGTTAAAAATGGGGCGGACAGTGGGATTCGAACCCACGCATAATGGAACCACAATCCATGGTCTTAACCACTTGACGATGCCCGCCGCATAAGTTATCTGTTATTCAATTGTCATTTTGTTTACAG
>CAYUWO010000077.1:3825-7025 GCA_964448535.1 uncultured Gammaproteobacteria bacterium
CCCGCCGCATAAGTTATCTGTTATTCAATTGTCATTTTGTTTACAGGGATTGCGGCTTGTTTGAACCACAGAAGTAAATATAATATAAAAAATGGTTTTTTTCAACATTTTTTTATGAGGATTTATATATAAGTTTACTCAGATAATTTTAAAGTTTAATAAAAATGGCGGCAAGGTATTTGCACACATGAAAATAATTTTGTATAATAGGTCAATATAGCTTAAAAATTTAGGGGGTAAATTAATGAAAAAAAATATTGCTTACTTATTGGTTTTTATTTGCATTTTTTGTGCAGCCGGCAGTATAAACGCAAAAGAAGTTAAATATTCTGATAATGTTAATAAAATTATTTCTTTAGCAAAAGCAAAAGACCCCTATGATGAAAGCGGGTATGAAATTGCCGAAATTTATATTAAAAAGCTGTCCCAAAAAGAACAGGAACAGATTGACGACCTTTTGTATCAAAACAAATTGGTTGTTCCTCCATACGTTTATGTAACCATTGCGGATGATATTGTTAAAAGAGATAAACAAAAAGCGCTTGTGTTCTATTGCATAGGAAGGCTTCGCACTACTGAGGACGGCATGATGTGTAAGGACGGCAGAGTGCTTAGTGAATTAATCCGAGCCTACCCGAGTCTTGCAAGCCAAACTATGGAGTATGCCCTTGACTGCATTGGAAAAGGAAATACGGAAGCTTATAAGAGCGCAATTGAAGAAGCAATAAAGTGGGATAATGAACACACCGAAAGAATAAGCCCCGAGTGGATATGTAAAGAATCGGAATCTTGTTTGTTTGATGATGGTCCCGTGAAAATCCGCTCTTATAGAAACTTCCCCGGAATAATCAGAAAAGCTCAAAATGACGCAATGAAATCAATCGGAAAATTAAAACGTATTGCCAAAAACCTCAACAGAGCGGATTAGCACGCCCGATAAAAAGCCCGTCAATAAAAGAATTAAAAGAATAAGGGCAGTGTCTTTTTTATTTTTATTATTCTTGAATAAAATTAAAAGCCCGAGCCCTGAGGAAGTTGCAAGCCCTGAAAACATCGCAGAAAAACTTATTGCGCCCTTTACAAAAAGAATTACAAGCCCGACTGATATTGCGCAATTAGGAATTAAGCCGGCAATTGAAGCTATAAATTCGGGTAAGTATTTTGCGTTTTCAAAAAAGAAAACTTCGCCGCCATTCGAAAAATCACGTAAAAAATAGTTTAAAACAAGGGTAATCAAAAGAATAAAAATAAATATATTAAATGTGTGTTTAACAGGGTGAATAAAAAAATCTCTTTTTCTTTTAGAAGCAATTTCATGACAGCAGCACCCTTCTATATGTTCTTCTTTAACGGCGGACGGAGGCTGAAAATCATCGTCTTTAATAAACAAATCGGTTAAATATCCGATAACGGTGCCTAAAATTATTTTAAATGCTATAAGCGGAAAAATTAAATAGGAATATTCGGGATATGTTAAAATAACCGGAATAGCCTCGTCGCTTGTTGCAAGATAAACCGCAATAACAGTTCCTCTTGATATAAAGCGTTCCGTGTAAAGTGCGCTTGCAACAACGCTAAATCCGCATTGCGGAACAGACGCCATAAGGGCGCCCGATAAAGGTCCGGTTTTTTTAGAATTTGTTAAAAACCCTCGGATTTTATTTGCCCAAAAGTGTTCAAAAAGTTCAATAAAAAGAAAAACAAAAAACAGGAAAGGTATGGTTTTAACGCTGTCAATCAGAGCGTCAGCCACCCATTCATTTAAAAAAATTTCAGATAAAATCTCTCTCATACATCTTTTATTCTATTATATTTATCATCCTGTTGCAATATCCTCTAAAATCATTATTATATTATACTATGGGCGGATTTAATCCAATTAATTTAATAATTAATACTATGAACATATCAAGCATTTATCAAACCCAAATCCAAGGAGGCAGGGTAAACAACAATGCCTTGCAAAGTTCTTTTCAAAAATCTGCTCCCGTGCCTAATCAGCCGCCCTCCTCCTCCGCCGTGAACGTTAACTATGAGGGTTTGTCCGCTCTTAATCAAACTCTTATTTCAACCGTTGAAATTGAACAGAGAGCAAATTATGTAAAAAATCTTTTAAATTTGCCCGAAGATTTCAGCGAACTTATTAAACTGATTCAAGGGGAATTCAACCCCGATGCGCAAGCCTTAAAAGATTTGAGCAAGCTTTTATATAAAGACAAAATAAACCTCACAATGTTAACCTCTATTCTTTCAAAAAATTCCAAAGAGGCGGTTCAAAAACTAATGACAACAATTATGTCTGTTTCTAAAATGGGCTCTAACGACTTAACCCAATTAAAAGAATTAATGGGGCTGTTATCTTCCGCAAACGCCCCCGCCGATTCTGCGCAAACTGTTAAAAATCTTTTAATGCTCTATCTTCCTTGGCTTCCTTTAACAATCAGAAATGAATTAAATCTTGATTTTGATATAGATATTTTTGACAAAATAAAAGGCGCCGATAAAGAGAATGAAAATGCGGAAACAATAAAAATAATGATTGAAACGGCAAATTTCGGAAACGTTTTAGCCTCGCTTGAAATGGCACCCAATAACGAAGTTGATGTTTTTATAAATGCAAATGAAACATTTCCCGAAAAAAAAGTTTTGAGTTTATTTAAAAAAGAAAACAAAACTCATAATTTAAGAACAAACATATCCGTTGAAAAAAATAAAAAAACAGGGCTAAATGAAGCGGCAAAACAGAATATTCAAATAACATCTTCAAATTACGTGTCGGGCAAACTCGTTCTTGCAGCGCATTCTTTAATAAAAATTATAATTGAAGTTGACAGCGAAGATTTTATCATTAATGAAGAAAATGAAGGTTAAGTTTCATTCATTCGTATGAAATTTTGCCGATTTTTCTAAACCTCAATCAATTATATGTCGCAAGCGATATTGTAAAATTGTATTCTTATTAAAAAAGAAGGGAATTATAAATGTTACTTCAAGGCACAGTTTCAACATCCCAAAAGGGGCTTCACGATTCAATAGGTGCTATGCATATGCAAATGGAGCTTATGGGAATCGGGAACGAAAATGTTCAGGGGTTCGATAAAGTCGGTTATCAAAGAAAAGACCCCGTTGTTTCTTCTTTTGCGGAATTAATCGGAATACATGCCTTATCTACCGCAACCGATGATAAGGTCGGGCGTATA
>CAYUWO010000078.1:0-7020 GCA_964448535.1 uncultured Gammaproteobacteria bacterium
TGCTGTAGTTGTCCTCGCCCTTGTAATTTTCAAGAAAACCGTAAGCGGCATTTTGCGCAGTGTCATAATTTTTAAAAGAAGATGTATCGTATGTATCCGACAATAAATTTTGTGCGGGGGTCTGATTGTCGACATAACCCTTAAATTTTGTATAGACGGCGTCAGTTTCAGATTTTGCGGAAAGAAGCTGTTTCCCCGCATTTATATAATTTGTCATTTCTTTTTGAGCTTTTTGTGCATTCCCGCCGTTTTCATCAAGTTTTTCAAGATACATGTGCGATAAGCTTATGGAATTTTCCTCAAGATATTTTGCAAAATTCGGGTTATAATTTTCCCACTGGTCGTCCTGCTCTTTTTCATATTCGAGCATTTGAGTTTTCATCGAGCTGAAATCATTCCATTTTTCATCAAGTTCCTTGCTGCTTAACTCGTTGCCGTAGCTGTCGTGTTTTCCGTTTAGGCTATACATTAAATCTCTTGCGTAAGCATAAGGAATCTGGCTTATTACGTCAGAATCGCTGTTTTTATCGTAAAATCCCGGATAAAACATTGCATCATCAATAAAACTTTTATATTCCGCATTAAGCTCCTGTTGGCTGGAGGGGCGGGGAGAAACTTGTGCGGCGTCTTTTTGACCCGCTTTATCACTTCCTTGCGCCGGTTTATCTTGCATAGCGCTGTATATTCTGCCCATGACAGAATCGTAGTCCTTGCCGCTTAATTCGGCTTTTACAATATCTTCTACGGTAGAATCGTTACTGCCGTTGTATTTTTCAACAAATGCCCTAAGCTCTTTATCATCCATATTATCTACAAGGTTTTTGAGCGCAGTTTCGTCCGTGCCCAGCCTGTTTGTTGTGGCAGCATTAAATGCCAAAACCCGAGCATTGTATAAGCTATCTTCGTTAATATCCTTATCTGATGAAGCAGATGTTGAGTTTGCTAATTTATCAAGATATTCGTCCTCTGTTTTTCCGGAGAAATCACCTTTAATAGCTTTTTCTAAAGCGCCTTTGCCGTATTGCGCATCATAGGCTTCTTTAATTGCCTGCATATCTTTGCCGTTTACTATTTCTTTAATAACGGATTCATCCGTGCCGGCTCTGTCAACTGCGGCATGAAGCGCCTGTACTTTTGCGTTAATAATGCTATCTTGCATATCTTGTTTTGAAGCTTTTTCATCTTCTGCAGGCTGCTGTTCGGTTTCTTTTGCTTTGGCTTTCTTTTCGGCTTCGGCTTTTTCTTTTGCCGACTGAAAATCGTCTTTTGTTTCGGTAATTTTGGTGTCTATATCTGTCAGAAGATTGTCTATCTCTTTTAATTCGTTTTCATATTCTTCTTTTTCTCCCGAATATTCTTTTTTAATTTCTTCAAGTTCATTTTTCAGGGCTTCAAGCTCTTTTTTCGCCGCTTCAACATTTTGTTTGCATTTTGCAATTTCGCTTGAAGGAATTTTCCCGCCGTTTTCCTTTTGCGAAGCCAGTATATCCTGATAAGCTTTCTGCGCATCGCTAACCTTGCCCATTTGAGCCGAAACACTGGTTTTTATTTCATCCATTGCGTATTCAAGCGGTATAAAAACTTGTTCTCCGCTCTGTAAAACGCCATTTTGCCTTACTATGGCAGAATTTTTTTGCTTGTTATATTCCTGCAACTTTTGCGACAAAGCCTGAATCTCTTGAGTTGTAGCACTTTCGCCGGCTTGATTTTTTGCAATATTCCACCAGCAATCGTTTTTATCCCCCGCTCCCCATTTATCAACTTTAACAGAGTTAATTCCTTGAATATTACCGGTCATAATTTTCTTCCTTCTTCACTCACTTTCATTTTCTCATATCGGCAAACCCAAACCCATGCTTGAGCGCATTATCACGGCAATTTACAAAAATTTACAATTAATTTTTGCGTTTTCATTTTAGATTTGCTAAATTTTAGATATGGAATTTTTAAAGAACAATAAAAGTTTTTTATTTCTTTTAATTTTTGCTTTTTTGTGCCTCTGCTTTTCAACAGGACATTATGCAAGCCTTTTTATAGATGTCGGAAGAGAAATGTTTTACCCTTTAAAAATAATTGAGGGAAAAGTTTTATATAAAGATTTATTTTGCATATACGGACCTTTTAGCTATTTATTCAACGCTTTTATTTTTAAAATTTCAGGTGCAAAATTATCTTCTCTTTATTTGTCGGGGGGGCTTTGTGCGCTTTTTATCGTAAGCTTTATCTATCTTATTTCAAAAAAATTTTTAAATGAGTATATTTCATTTTTTATAACTTTCTATGTTATATCAACAGGATGTCTTTCAATAAGAATTTTTAATTTTACCCTTCCTTATTCATACGCTGTTTTATACGGGCTTTTATCTTTTTTAATTTCTGTTTATTTTTTGATTTTATACTCTCAAGATAAAACAGATTGGAAAATCTTTTTATCGGGGGCGTTTTTGGGGCTTTCGATTTCAAATAAATACGATTTTATTTTATATGCTGTTCCATTTTTGGTTGTTCTTATAAAAACAAAAAATTTAAAACTTATTTTAAAAAGCCTGCTTTTTGCGGGCTTAGCCTGTATAATTCCATTTTTAATTTTATTTATTCAGGGGCTTGATATAAAAGATTTAATTAATTCTTTAAGCCTTGTGAACAGTTTTGTCAATACAGACGCATTTAGAGATTTTTATTTAACTCAAGGGGTATATTTTAATCCGAAACTTGTTCATAATTGGACGGGGAATTTGATTTTTTGTCTTGTTATGTCTTATCTTATAAAATTCGGAATTGACAATTTAAAATTTAATATAATAAGAAAGATTTTCGGCTTAATTTTAATAACGGCGGGGTTTTTAGGCGCATTTTTATTTGCGAGGGAAGAAACTTATATTTTTATGACCCTTCTTGTTTGCATACTTTTTATTTTATTTTTTAGAAAAAATACTTTTATTGAAAATATTTTCATTTCAAGTTCAATTTTAGTCGGGCTAAAATCCTTATGGGGGTTATCTCATGTAAATTACGGGCTCTATTATGCCGGAAGCCTTTTTATTTCATTTTTTATAATGTCGTCTAAACATTTTAAAAAATCTTTAACCCTTGCTTTTTGTTTATTTTTATTTGGAATAAGCTTAAATTATTTATATAACGGAAAGACCGCCATAACGTCCGTTTCCGGAGAAATTAAAACTCAAAGAGGAATAATAAAAACACACGACCAAACCGCAAAAGACGTCAATTCTCTTTTAGAGGCTATAAAATTTTTTGATGGAGATTCTCCTTCGGTTATGATTTTTCCCGAGGGCTTAAGCATAAATTTTTTATCGGATAAAAAAACAACAGCAGACGGATTTTACAGCTCTTTAATCCCTTTATATACAGAGGGCTTTGGCGAAGATAAAATAATCGAATATTATAAAAAACACCCCCTTGATTATGTCATTTTTTTTGATACGGATATGTCCAGCTATAAAAAAGGGGCAATATGCGACACTTATGCGCAAAATTTTTGCACATTTGTTTATGAAAATTATTTTCCTTATAAAATAGCAGGTGAAGCTAATGTGTTTTACATTTTTAAAAAAAGGACAAAGAAATGATTTTTGACGATTTTAAAAACTTGAAAAAATATGGCATTGACCCCGATATAACAGATTTTATCTTAAATTTGGATAAAGATATAAAAGAAGGCAGGCATGAGATTAAAAAAGGGGCGTATATTAATATAGAAAGGTATCAAACAAGAAAAAAAGAAACGCTGAAACTTGAAGCCCATAAAAAACATATTGATATCCAATTTTTAATTGAAGGAAAAGAAAAAGTTTATACAACGGGCTTAGAGGGGCTTGTTGAGGAGGTTGAATATTCAAAAGAAAAAGATGTCGTTTTTTATAAAACTCCAAACCGCCCTTTAAATAAAAGCTATTTAATTGAAAATAAGTTTATGATTTTATACCCGAATGACGCTCATGCTCCCTGTATAGATTTTTATGACAAATCTCAAAATGTTAAAAAAGGAATTGTAAAAATTGAAATTGAATGAGCCTTTAATTTGCTTTATCAAGCTTTGCGATTTTAGGGTCTAAAAGCCTCTTTCCGATTTCCGGAAATTCAATTTGTAAGAGCGATTTTTGACCGTAGTTTATAACCTTTAAAATTTGCCCCGTTCCGTATCTTTCATGGGAAACCTTATCCCCTTCTTTAAACCCCCCTTGAGGTATATTGGATTGGGCGGGCTCCTCGTTAAACACGGGGAGTTTATCTTCCCTGTTATTTTTAACTTCCTGTTTAATTTTTTCAAGATCTATAGAAACATTATCGTCAATTTTGAGCATATTGCCGCTTTTTTTATTGGCGTCCGTTTCATTCATTATTTCTTCAAATTTTTTGTCAATTTCGTCTTCTTCATTCGAAGTTTCTTCAACAGGGGGCTCATTGGAAGCTTTTTGTTCTTCATTTTTGGCGTCGTTTTGCGTTTTTTGGCTGACGACTTCATCAATTATATCAGTAACAGCGTTTTTGGTTTCTTCAATTAAAATGTCTTTTTCGGTGTTTTTTTTGGGTCGTCCTCTTTTTTTAGGTTTTGTAATTTCAGCTTCTTCTTTTGTCGCATTGTCTTTTTCCTCTTTTTTTTGAGGGGAGTTTAAAGCTTCATAAGACGTCGAATTTACTTCATCTATCGCATCGAGTATATTATCATCTATTAAATCTTCGGGGTTAATTTCATCTTCTGTTATATCAATAGGTTCAACATCCGTTATATCAATAATTGTTTCATCTTTAATTTCTTGTGCCGGGGTTTCGGTTTCTTCTTCAAATTCATCCCGTATTATTGCTTCTTCATCCGCTGTTATGTCTTCTTTTTCAGGCGGGGCAGAATTTTTTTTATCGGGTTCGGTTTCTTCTTTCACGGAAGAACTTTGAACAGGTTCAGCCGAAACGTCCGGTTTTTCATCTGACGGCGTTTCCTGTTTTTTTGCGTTAAAAGTTTTAACCTCCGATTTCTGCGCTAAAATTTCCGTTTTTATATCGGGCGATTTTTCTTCATTTTTTATATCCTGTTTTTCGGGTTCGGCGGGAACATTTTTTTGAACATCAAATGTTTTATTTATTCCGTCAATTAAAGGATTACTTGAAATTTTTTTTTCAATTTCTTTAACAGGGGGCTCTTCCGTGTTTTCCGAAAGATTTTCTTCGGGAGCAGAACCGTTAAAATAATCAAGTTCCGCTTCCCCTAAGAAATCTTGCGGTTCAACAGTTTCTTCAACATTGTATGAAACATAGCTTCCCTCATCTTTTGGCTCTTCTTCAATGCTTTCGGTTTCTTCGTTATCATTGCCCAAAACATCAGACAGCCTGATTTCTTCCTGTAAGCGTTTCTTGGAAGGTTCAACCGTTTTCACTTCAAAGTTTTTTGACATAAGCTCAAACGGGGTCATGTCCTGAAGCTGCAAATTAAGAGAAATAAAGACTTTTTCTTCCTCTTTTAGCTCATCTCTGCTTGTTTTTTTGACGGGCGGATTATTTTCTAAAACAAATATGAAATCTTTTGTATCCTCGCCAAAAATTACATAAGATTTTTTATTTAACGCCTGAATTTGGAAATTGGCATGTGTAAAATCCCGTTTTGGGTTCATTGTGGAGGTCAAAATATAATTTTGAGCATAATCCATAATATAGGGGGCTTTTTTATAATTGTAAGAAAACCCGGGAATAAAAGATATATTTTTCTTTTTTAAATATATTTTATTTAAAATGTCGTTGTTTATATTGTTGTCGTTCAGACGAACAAGCACAAACATATCATTTTTTATATTGTTTATGATGTACTCAAAATATTCTTTCTGCCATTCGGTTTTGATATTTGATAAATCAATCGTTGTAATTTTATTTCTTTCGAATGATTTAAAAACGGATTCAAACTCTCTTTTGTGTTTTGCAAAGATATTCATTCTTGCGTATTTTTTAAGCCAGCTTAACAAAACAAGCAGCTCAACCGAAGGGGTTTGTCTGCATTGTGCTTGAATAACTTTTAAAAATCTCAGAAAAGGAACATAGTTATCTTCGGTCGTTTCAAGAAATTTTTTAACCTCCTCAAAAACATCTCCCAGAACAACTTGGGTTTCAAGCCTTGCCCTTAACAGAACTTTTTGCTGAATGTAGTCAATTGTCGAAGAGGAAAGGGACATTCTAAAATTTTCGCCCGCAACATAAGTAACCGCATTTTCGGGAATGCATGTTCCCGAAAAATCAAGAACCAATACGTTTTTAATTTCGGATAATTTAGGCGCAAGAGCTTCAAAAATTTGATTTGTACGTTCGAATTTATCGGCAAAAAGAACACAGTTGTTTTCGAAAAATCTTGTATTTATATGTGTTTTTTCTTTTGTTTTTGCGCTTGTGCCTATCACGATTGTTTTTTTATTTAAATTTATACACTTTTCAATTTCGGATTGTTTTATTTTTGCAACTTCACATTCTCTCGAAGGGGTGTAATTATTATACGGGACAATTTCATTTCCGTTTACGATTCTGTATACGAGCCTGATTTTGGCAACATTTGCCTCCTGATCAAACTTGTCGTCATAAACTTCAACAACCTGCGCAAGGAAATTTTCGCCGTTATCTCTTACAAGCAAAAAATCGCTTAGCGAAAAAACCTCGGTTTTAGGGTTGAATAATAATCTTATACTGTCGTTTACGGTTTGTATAACGCGCATTTATCACCAAAAATTATAGTACTTCCTTATTTTTGAGGTCATTATACTATATAGTTTGGGTTTATAAAATATGTTATTTGGTGTATTTAATTTAATATAAAACCGCTTGACAGTTTATTGTGTCTTTCGTAACATATTAGAATGATGCCGATGTAGCTCAATGGTAGAGCAACGGTTTTGTAAACCGTAGGTTGCGGGTTCGAGTCCCATCATCGGCTGATTATAGATAATGTTGCACATTGAAGATTATTAAGATTGAGCATGCTACGACTTGTGCTGCGGCGCAAACCGGGCAAGGTTTTAATTATGC
>CAYUWO010000079.1:0-7005 GCA_964448535.1 uncultured Gammaproteobacteria bacterium
GCAAAAGCGCTTCTTCTTGCTTTCAAAATGTTTTCGCCTTCTTCTTCGTTTTTTGCATTAATAATTTCAACTGCGCCTGATTTTTTCAAAATTTCACAAAGCTTAACGCTGTCTGATTCTACCTGAGCTTTCGTGCCGTCAAGTTCAATTAAAAGCATTGATTCTTTTATGTGCCAGCCGGCATGGTTAAATTTTTCGATTGTTTCTATTGTGTATTTGTCTAAAATGTCAATTGAAGCAGGAGTTAAAAGAGAATTTGCAATATTATTAACGGCATTCGCCGCATCATTTAAGGTATCAAAATATGCCATTGTAATAAGTCTGGTTTCAGGCTTCGGGATAAGCTTTAAACAGGCTTTTGTGATTATGCCTAAAGTTCCCTCGGAGCCGGTGAAAAGACTTGTTAAATTATATCCCGTTACGTTTTTTGAAACATTTTTTGATGTTTCCATAACAGAACCGTCCGCCAAAACAACCTCAAGATTTATTACATAATCTTTTGTCGTGCCATATTTAAAAGCTCTGGCGCCGCCCGAAGATAAGGCAATCGCACCGCCTATGGTAGACACTTTTAAGTTGGAAGGGTCGGGCGGGAAAAATAAACCAAAACGGTCAACCTCTTTTTGAAGTTGACCAACGATAACACCCGGCTGGACTATGGCTATTAAGTTTTCTTTGTTTATTTCAAGGACATTATTTAGTTGGCTGGTATGGATTATTATGCTGTTTTTTGAGGGCTTACATCCGGATGTGTGGCAGGTTCCGGCGCCTCTGGAGATAATTTTGGACCGGTATTTATTTGCGATTTGAACTATTTTTACAACGTCCTCCGTATTTTTTGGAAACGCAACCGCTTCGGGCAAAAAGGGCACATCTCTATTTGGCGCCGTATCAAAGGCATACGGGTATATATCCGCCGTTTTGGAGAGAACGTCTATTTTTAATTGTCTTAGTTCATTAATCAGGCTCATACCGTTATTATAATTTAAACAAGTTTAAATTAAACGGTTTTTTTAATTACGATACTAAGCTTATTGCGCCGTTTTTAACATCTTGGCTGACTGCTTGGTCTAATGAGTCATACTCGGCTCTTGCGGCTTCAAGCTGGGTTTCAACCTGTTCCTGTTCAAGTTCTAACTGGCTTTCAGCAGCGTTAATTGTGTCTTGCATAGATTGTTCTTTAGATGAAAAGATTGAGTTTTGAAGCATTTGATTGTACATTAAAGACAATTGCTGTTGTTGAATTTGATTGTTGTATTCGGCAAGAGCGCTTGCATCGGTAGCATTGCCGTATGAGTCAGCCAAAACTGAAGAGTTGTTTGAAAAAGTTGTTTGTAAGTTTGCTAATGCTTGGTTTTTTTCAACCCCTAACGCTTGTTGTGCGTAAGAAGATGAATCGTATTGAGTTTGAATTTCTTGACTTATGTTTACAAGTCTTTGTTCTAAGTTGTTGATTCTTTGTTTAAGAATCATTTTTCTAAGTGATAATCCTGCCCAGCCCATTTTATTTTCTCCTTTGTCCTTTGTGTTTTCGTTTTATTTTGGTGTTATACTAAACTAATTGTGCTTGATTTAATATCTTGGCTTGTTGCTTCGTCTAACTGTTCAAGTTCTGCTCTTGAAGCTTCCAGTTGAGTTTCGACTTGTTCCTGTTCAAGTTCAAGATAAGATTGTTTCGAGTTGACTCTGTCTTGGAGCGCTTGTTCCTGTTGAGTGAAGATTGAATCAATCATTGACTTGTTATAGATATAATCACGTTGTGATTGCTGTAATTGAACTTGATACTGTGCAAGTTCCGCTGCCCCTGCGTTGCCAGAGATTGAGTTTGAGAAATTGTTATAGTCGGTAGAGTATTTAGAAGTTAAGGAAGCGTATGCTTCTTGTTTTTGTAAACCGATAACCCTTTCTTCGTAAGAAGAACTGTTGGATAACGATTGTTGTTCTTGGCTCAATCTGGTTAATCTGTGTTCAAGTTGAGAAACCCTTTGAGTAAGAACCATTTTTCTAAGTGATAATGTTACCCAGCCCATTGCTCGGCTTGCTCCTTTTAATCTCTCTTTGTAACTTTTAATCTCTCGTACATTTATATAAAAACGATATACTTTTTAAAATTGCCTTTTAGTTTTTATCATGTTAACAATTGTAAAGATATATATTAAACATGAAAATTGAATATAGAGTATGTTTTTATATTAATGTGGGTCGCAACCCTCAAAACCAATTTTAACAAGTGTAATCATAAATTTTATAAAAGGTCTTATTTTGGCTGAGGACTTATGGAGAAAAAGGTATTAAACCGCATTTAATAAATGCGGTTTTTCTTTTTTTGTATATTTAATATATAATTACCCGTATGAAAAAAATAATTTGTTTATCCGGAAAACAGTATTCAGGGAAAGACACCGTCGCAAAAATTCTTTTGGAAAAACTAAAGGAATTTAAAAGGGTCGGAATAGGCGACGCGATTAAAATTGAATACGGCAAAAAACACAATTTAACCTATGAAGAAATTGATTCAAATAAAGGTATATACCGAACCGGACTTATAGAGCTTGGCAATTTCGGACGTTCGATTGACCCTGATTACTGGTTAAAAAAGATTCTTGAAATGCCTTATAACATCATAGTTCCTGATGTGCGCTTAATTCATGAGGCAAATATTTTTAAAAATGCGGGCGCATACTTAATCAGGGTTGAAGCCTCAAAAGAAGTCAGAAGCATGCGCGGGGTTATCACTAATTCTGACGATATAACGGAAACTCAGCTTGATGATTATAAAGAATGGGATTATATAATTCAAAACGAGAGCGATTATAACACTTTGGTTCAAAATTCCGCAGCTCTAACGGACGACATCATAAAAAAGCTTAATTTTCCTCGCTGAAACTGTTTGTTATATAGTTTATAAATTCAATTATTTGCGAGAAATATTCAAGGCTGCATTCCCCGTTTACAACAATATCGCAAAAATCTTTAACGGGTTTTATATATTTTTCGCCGGCAGATTCAACATAATCCCAATGTTTGATTGCATTTTGCATATCCTGATTCCTATATTGCGCCCTGTCAAGAAAGCGTTTTCTGCGCTTTTTCTTATCGGATTCAACATAGATTTTTATGTCGAATAAATCTTTAACAGGGTCAAACATTGTCGCCATGCCTTCTATAACAACGATTTTATTCGTTTTGACGGGCACAGCGTTAGGAACACTAATTCCGGTGCCGTTAGTCAGATATTTAGGCGCCATAATGTTGTTACCTTCTTGAAGAAGGATTGCATGCTCTCTTAAAAGCGCCAGTTGGAAATTTTCCGGCGCATCGACATCATGTCCGTTATCTCTCAAAATGTCAAACGAGCCGTATTTCTTAATTAAATCCGAAATATCTCTAAAATAATTGTCGGCGTTTATTATTGTTATGGGCATATTTTCGTTATCAATATTTTTTTGAATAGTTTCGCAAATTGTGGATTTGCCGGAAGCCGATTCCCCTGTTATACCGATTAAAATTTTCTTCTCGGGATGATTTACGAGCCTGTCCAAAAAATTTGGGATAAATTCGCCGTTAACTGATAATAAAAGATGTTCGTTATTTTTTTTATCAAAATTTATAATTTGTTTGAATTTTGTTTGAAGATAAAACGCAAGAAACTCCCGCCCGATACGCGTGTCAAAGTCAGGCTTTTGAAGCTTTTCGTTTGCGGTGGTTTCAAATGTATCAATTAAGGCGTTCATTATGTTAATGATAATACTCCTAAAAGTTTTTATTTGCTATTTTATCCATAAGATTGTAAACGCTTTTTAATGTAATATGATAATCAGAATTAGCCGAAGCGGGCTTAGCTTTGAAAATAACACTTATAAAAGGCGGATTAAATTCCTTTATATATTTTGCATAAGCTTCTCTCATGCGCCTTTTAATTTTATTTCTTATAACAGCATTTTTGTGGACTTTTTTGCTCACAATAAAACCCGCCCTTGTATGAAAAGCGGAATCGGGCTTGTCTTTTCCGGCGTATAATATAAAAAAGCCGTCTGAAACAACTCTGTTTTGCACAAAAGTTGCCCTGAAAGACGAGCTTTTTTTTAGCCTGAATTTTTTGTTAAGCACGGTTTTTCGCAACGATAGCTACGGAATGACGACCTTTATTACGGCGCCTGTTAATCGTTTTTTGACCCTGAGCCGTTGCCATTCTTGCTCTGAAACCGGAAACTTTCTGTCTTTTTCTTTTTGTACCTTCTAATGTGCGGCGCATAGTATATTACTCCTTGATATTGATTTTTCCTACAGTATTTATTATGATAGATTAGACAAAAAACGCTGTCAAGTTATAGGAGTTTATTTTATGAAAAATACACTTGGAATAATCGGTTTTGGAAAAATGGCAAACGCAATTTGCAAGGGGGTTGTTAATTCCGGTTTTATTAACCCCGA
Organism: uncultured Gammaproteobacteria bacterium; assembly: GCA_964448535.1. Classification (GTDB taxonomy): domain Bacteria; phylum Cyanobacteriota; class Vampirovibrionia; order Gastranaerophilales; family Gastranaerophilaceae; genus Galligastranaerophilus_A. The sequence continues at coordinate 4,435 of CAYUWO010000079.1, forward strand.
CAACATATTTGCTTACGATATAAACAGAGAATCTCTTGTTGAAAATTCTAAAAAGCTTAAAATCAACCCCGTTTTTGACATTTGTGAACTCGCCGAAAAATCTTCTTCAATACTGATTGCTACAAAGCCCTTTATTGTAGGCGAAATTTTGGAAAATATTAAAAACTTGTCCGATAACAAGCTTATAATCTCAATTTTAGCAGGCATTACAATTGAGGCTTATGAATCTGTTTTAGTCAATTCCAGAATAGTAAGAGTTATGCCTAACACGCCCGCTATGGTGAACGAGGGGATGTCTGTTGTATGCGGAGGAAAAAAATCCGATAAAAACGATGTCAATTTTGTTTATCAGATGTTTTCAAAGCTCGGAAGCGCAGTTATTTTAGATGAATCACTAATTAACGCCGTTACTGCCGTTTCTGGCTCGGGCCCCGCTTTTTACTATTATATAATTGACAGCATTGCAAAGGCGGGCGAAAAACTCGGGCTTGATTATGAAACTTCACTTAAACTGTCTGCGCAAACCGCACTCGGTGCTGCCAAAATGATTTTAGACACAAACACCTCTCCCGATGATTTAATTAAAGCAGTTACTACCCCTAACGGCACAACTGCCGAAGGGAACAAAGTTTTATGCGAATCAGACATTAAAGAAGTTCTTTTTGAAACCTGCAATAAAACTTATTTAAGGGCAATTGAGCTCGGGCAGAAGAAATAATAAAACATTTGCAAGAAACTATTTTTTTGACCTTGAAAGAGCAAAATCAACGCTGTCGAGTTCATCTCTGTGGTTTCCGAACATGAGTTTTTCGGCGTCCTCAAGGGTTTTTACGGTAATATAACCGTTTTCTCCGCCTGAGCGCGGAGTTTTTCCCGTTTCAATACAGTGAAGAAAATGTCTGCATTCAAGTTTTAAAGGCTCAATTTCAAGATAATCGGGAATATCAATATTTTGTTGTCCGGGTTTTGAATTGTTATAAACAAGGAGCTTATGATCGGGCAGAGTGTCGTCCAAAATTGCTGTTGCTTTTTTCCCCCTGACCATTAAAACCACACGTTTTTGAGGGTGTATCCAACTGTCTGAAATTTGCGCGGTAACTCCGTTTTTATATTTCAAAGTTATATGCGTAATATCAAAGATATTATTTCCTTCGGTGCTTGTGCCCGTAGCGGAAATTACTTTTTCGGGCTCCGAGCCTATAACGTATGAAACCATAGAAACGTCATGCGGGGCTAAATCCCACATGACGCTTCTGTCGTTTTTAAAGTAATTAACGTTTAAACGGTCGCTTTGAACGTATTTAATTTCGCCGAGCGCACCTTCCTCAATTAACATTTTTAATCTGTTAACGGCGGGATGATACAAAAGAAGATGACCAACCATAAGAACAAGCCCCTTTTCTTCGGCAAGCTCTTTTAATTTTAGTGCTTCCTGCGCTTTTATTGAAATAGGTTTTTCCACATAGACATGTTTGTTGTTTTCGAGCGCAAGTTTAACAAGCTTAAAGTGCGTATGGCTCGGGGTAATAACACAAATTGCCTTAATATTGTCATTTTTAATTAAATCGTTAAAATCTTTTGTTAAGTTTATATCGGGATAATTTTTTCTCAGCGTTTCCAATGTGTCGTCATCAAGGTCGCATACAGTGTTTAGAGCATTTAAACCGTAAAAATTCCTTACGATGTTTTTTCCCCAAATTCCACAGCCGATTACACCGACAAATTTATTTTCATCTGACATTTTAAAATCCCCGAAAAAAAGTCTTAATTACTATTCTTTTAGAATTATTTTATTAAAAAAACCGCCTTAAGTCAAACAAGCTTGAACCTTTTTTTTTATTTGATATTATAGCTTGTATGAAACAAAGAGAATCAGTTCAAGGCTTTTTTGTAGACCTTTTGGATTTTCAACGGGTTGTTGAGCTGTGTTTAGAATCTGTAAGAAATTCCCGCAATCTTCATATAGTTACTATTAATCCGGAAATTATCCAGGCGGCAAAAAAGAATTTAGAACTTGCCGAAATTATAAAAAGTTCCGACCTTGTAACACCGGATGGGGTCGGGGTCAAAATTGCGCTCAAATTAAAAGGGATTTCTCAACCTTTAGTTTCGGGGTTTGATTTATCTCTTGCTCTATTAGACCATTTCGCTAAAGAAAATATTCCGGTCAGCTTAATCGGGGCAAAAAACGAGGTTTTAGACAAGACTGTTGCAAAAATTAAAGAAAAGCACCCTAATATTAACATTGCATACGTACATGACGGTTTTTTTGAAGATTTCGAGTCTGTTGCGGATGAAGTTGCAAATTCTGATGCGAAGTTGGTTCTTTGCGCTATGGGCTCCCCCAGACAGGATTATTTCATTTCAAAATTAAAAGAAAAAATAAACGGCGCCGTTATGATAGGGGTGGGAGGCACATTTGACGTTATCTCCGGTGCTATTAAACCCGCCCCCAAAATTTATAAAAAACTGGGGCTCGAGTGGCTTTACCGCACAATAAAACAACCCGAAAGGTTCAAGAGGATATTTCCCACTTTGCCAATATTCTTTTTTCAAAGTATAATTGATAGT
>CAYUWO010000080.1:0-6978 GCA_964448535.1 uncultured Gammaproteobacteria bacterium
GCCGGTTAATTCGCCTTGTGCTCCCGCCATTGGCTGTAAAGTAACAAAATCCATACCCGTTATTATCTTAAGAGCTTCCTGAAGTTTATACATAATTTCAAGAGCACCTTGACAATCTTCATCCTTTTGGTTCGGATGAAGATTAATAAAACCCTCTAACCTCGACACTTCCTCGTTAATTCTGGGGTTATACTTCATGGTGCATGAGCCTAAAGGATAAAACCCTTTTTCGATACAAAAATTTTTATCCGATAATTCCTTATAGTGGCGCATAACTTCAATTTCGGATAATTCGGGAATTTGAAGCCCACTTTTTCGTCTGAACTCTCCCGTGTATTTAAGAGTTTCTTTAAACAACGGTTTTGTTGTAATATTATTAACTGATTTTTCAAAAATGTTTTTTGTCATAAAAAAATTATATAATAAAAACTATGGTTATAAAATTTAATTTTAAATTAACGATAAATAAAATTTTTTCTATATACAAAATTTTATCCAAAGAAACTTTAGATTTAATTTATAAAAGAAAATGTATAAACTGCTTCTGTTCAATCCAAGCAGGAATTCTGTGCAAAACCTGTGCAAAAACTGTTCAAAACTTACCACCTTTTGCACAGGGTAATATAAACGGATATAAATTATACAGTGCTTTTTATTATGAAGGAGTTATAAAAACTCTGATTCATCAGCTAAAATTCAAACACAATAAGGTTTGCGCCGATTATGCGGCAAAATATTTATATGAATATATTATTAACCTCAAAAACGAAGGTGTGAAATTTACAGACCCTATGATAGTGCCTGTTTTAACCCATAAAAAGAATAAAAATAAAAGAGGGTATGACAACGTATATGAAATTTCAAAAAAATTATCTGATTTATCAGGCTTTAAGCTCGATTCAAAATCATTAAAAAAAATAAAATATACAAAACCCCAGTATCAATTAACAGCAAAACAAAGAGCAAAAAACATTCAAGGTTCCTTTATTTTAGATAAAAATTTTAACCACAAAGGGCTTGTAATTATTCTTGATGACATTGTAACAACAGGTTCTACTCTGGAATATATAACTTCTTTATTTAAAGAAAAAGGTTTCGACAATTTGATTTGTTTAACTTTATCCAAAACAAAACTTTTTAAAAAATGATTCAACAGGTTTTGCACAGGTTTTGCACAAAGCAAGCAAGTCTGATTTTTACGCTATATAAGGGTTTTAGAATTTTTTAAACAATTTTTTATTCCTTATTACTATTATTAATTATTTATATTATAATTAATTAAAAATAAAATAGGATTAGAGAGAATGAAAATCACACTTTTAAGAGAAACTTTTTTAAATGCAATAAAAGCTGTCAGAGGAATTGTAAACTCAAGGGCAAATCAACCGATTCTCGCCTCTGTTCTTGTTGAAACAAACGGAGAAAATAAAATAAAACTTGTTGCAACCGATTTAGTTCTTTCAATGAGTTATACAATTGAAGCTAAAGTTGAAAAAGAAGGAAAATTTGCAATAAACGGAAGAATGTTTGAAGATATCATTACAAAAATTCCTGACGGAAAAGAAGTTACTCTTGAGTTATCCCCTGATGACAACTTAATAAAAATAAACAGCGGAAAAATAAAATATGAAGTCGTAAGTTTAGACGGAGAAGAATTCCCCGATGTTTTTAATAAGACAAAAAGAACCGCCGATGATAACATAGAGCCTAAAGAATTTCAAATCTCCAGCAAGGATTTTAACAGAGGGATTAAACAAACCGTGTTTTCAGCCGTTCAAAACGACGTTGGCGGAGTATTAACAGGGGTTTGTTTTACAATATCCGATAATACGCTTGAAATGGTTGCAACAGACGGAAACAGGCTTACAAGAAGCAGAATCCCCATTAATTCAAAAGGTGAAGATATAACTTTTATTTGTTCTTACAGAACTTTAAATGAAATTTCAAAGCTTATAAATACTGCCGGAGATAAAGACGATGTTAAATTTACGATTAAGGGTTCGAAAATAGTTTTTGAATTTTCAGGGATTATTTTCCAATCCGGTTTAATTGACGGCACTTACCCTAAATATCAACAGTTAATACCTACTACAAATGAAAAAGTTGCAATTATAGACAGAGAAGAATTTATTAACACTATAGACAGAGTTTCTGTTATGGTAAACTCAAGAACAAATATTATGAAGTTTAATTTTGAAGAGTCGGTTTTAGATATTAGCACCGATACTCCCGATGCCGGCTCAGCAAAAGAAAGAACAGATATTGAATACAATTCGGATAGCTTGTTAATAGCTTTTAATTACAAATATATTTTAGACTGTTTAAGAAATATGTCGGGCAAAAAGGTTAGAGTTGAAATGTCGACAAACCTTTCGGCTTCCGTTATTAAACCCGATAATAATAATGAAGAACAGGATAGCGATAATTATCTTTGTTTGATTATGCCTGTTCAGGTGAGGTGATTTATGAAAATATCTGTTCAAACTCCTGCAACAATCGCAAACTTAGGGTGCGGTTTTGATTGTTTCGGGCTTGCGCTTCCTGTGTATAACACAATTACTATTGAAGAAACGATTATGCCGGGCTCCGGTATAGAAATTAACATTTTAGACACTGATTCAACAAATGTTCCGACTGATAAAAACAATATTGCGTATAAAGCAATTGAGCTTTTGTATAACTTTGTGGGGCAAACTCCGGGGGAGCTTAAAATTACAATTAAAACCGGCATTCCCGTTGCAAAAGGAATGGGCTCGTCAGCTTCGGTTATTGTCGGAGGGCTTATTGCCGCAAATGAGCTTTTGGGGCGTCCTGCGGATGAAACGGTTTTGTTATCTATTGCAAATGAAATTGAAGGACATCCGGATAACACAACTCCGGCTTTTGTCGGCGGGATGACGATTTCTATAGTAGATGATGCGGGAGCCGTTAAATACAGAAAGCTTCCTTGGCCAAAAGATTGGAAAATTATGGTTTGTGTTCCTGATTTTGAGCTTGCAACAGATATTTCACGCTCCGTTTTGCCCGAATGTTTCCCTAAAAAAGATGTTGTTTATAATTTAAGAAGGGCAAGTCTTTTTGTTGATGCGGTCTATAATAAAGACGAAGAACTCATGAAGCTTGCAATGACGGACAGAATTCACCAGCCTTACAGAATGAAATTAGTACCCGGGATGGACGCTATAATGGATAATTTAAAACATAAAGAAAATGTTTTAGGGTGTGTTCTTGCGGGCGCAGGTCCTTCTGTTGCCGTTATAACAAGCGATTCTGACACTGATGAAATTAAAGAAATTGTTAAGCAAAGCTGGAACAATATAAATGTGAATTCTGTTATCCATACTTATACCGTTGAAAATTACGGGGCAAAAATAATTTAAAAGGAGATAGAGTGAAAAAAATTTTCTTTACGGCTCTGATTTTTATAATTTCAAATATGTTTCATTCTGTTTTTGCCCAAATAGGGTATGTTAATTACGCTGATTTGTCTGAAAATTATCCTCTTGCAAAAAAATATAACGAAAATTTAAAATTAAAAAACGCTTCAATTATAAATTATGCAAGGCAACAGGACGCTTTAATCGCAAAGGCGTCAACGAATGAAGAAAAATTAAGAATTAAAAGCAGCGCTATGATAGAAGTTGGCATAAAACAAAGCGAGCTTAAAAAATTAAGAAAAAAATATGAAACGGAACTTATTTCAAAAGTAAAAACGGCAAGTGAAATTGTAAGAGCGCAAAAAAAGCTCGACGCTATAGTTAAAAGCGACTTGATTTTATCCGGAGGGGTCGATTGTACAAACGATGTTTTAAATGTTTTAAGAATTCAGGGGGCGGCTTCAAGATAATTTATGTTTAAATTTGATGTTATAACGGTAGGAGCAGGTCATGCGGGATGTGAGGCGGCAATTGCCGCAGCAAGGCTCGGGGCTAAAGTCGGTTTTTTTACTTTAAATATTGAAAACATTGCTCTTATGCCTTGTAATCCGGCTGTAGGTGGACCTGCAAAATCAAATTTAGTCAGAGAAATTGACGCTTTAGGCGGCGTTATGGGAAGAGTAAGCGATGATACTTATCTTCAGCTCAAAATGTTAAATTCTTCAAAAGGTCCGGCTGTGCGTGCTTTAAGGGCGCAATCCGATAAAATATTATATAAAATGACAATGAGAAATTTAATTGAAAGTGAAGAAAATATAACTTTAATTCAATCTCAAATTGTCGGTTTAATTATTGAAAAAGGCGAAATTAAAGGGGTTGTTGATGAATTAGGAGTTGCATATTTTGCCCCTTCTTGTATATTAACAACGGGAACCAGTTTAAACGGCAAAATATTTATCGGGCTTAAATCTTTTTCATCGGGAAGAATGACGGAAAGAGCGGCAGTGGGGCTGTCCGAATCTTTGTTAAAGGCGGGGTTCCCCTTGAAACGCCTTAAAACAGGAACTCCTGCAAGGGTGGATTCAAGAACGATTGATTTTTCAAAGCTTCAAATTCAACTGCCTGATAAGCCCGATAGGTACGGCTGTTATAATTTCTTTTCATTCAGAAAATATAAACCGATAAGAAAGCAGCTCCCCTGTTATTTGACTCATACAACGGAATTGACGCATAAAATAATAAAAGATAATCTTGATAAATCTCCTCTTTATTCGGGGTTGATACATGGGGTAGGGCCAAGATATTGCCCTTCCATTGAAGATAAAGTTGTGAGGTTTAAAGATAACCCTTCTCATCATATTTTTATTGAGCCTGAGGGGGAAAACACTTATGAAACTTATGTTCAAGGTTTTTCAACGAGTTTACCTGTTGATGTTCAATTTAAAATGTTAAAATCTCTGCCGGGGTTAGAGAATGTTTCCGTTATAAAACCGGCTTATGCCGTAGAATATGATAGCGTTCCGGCTGTTGAATTAACTCATTCTCTGATGACAAAAAAAGTCAGAGGGTTATTTTTAGCGGGACAGATAAACGGAACATCAGGATATGAAGAAGCCGCCGCACAAGGTTTAATATCAGGAATTAACGCAGTAAGATATATTCAAAATAAAGAAATGTATGAGCCTTTAAGAAAGTCCTCTTATATAGGAACTTTAACAGATGATTTAGTTACAAAAGATTTAGCCGAACCCTACAGAATGCTCACTTCCCGTTCCGAATACAGGCTTATTTTAAGACAGGATAACGCCGATTTTAGATTAACGGAAACGGGATATAAGCTGGGGCTTGTTAAAGAAGAAGATTTTCAAAGGTATAAAACTAAAAAATATGCGCTTGAAAGCGAAATTGAAAATTTAAAAAATACTAAAATTCCTGCTAATGAAGAAAATAAAAGAATAATGAGTAAATATAACGAAAGTTTAGAAACCGGACAATCAGCTTATCAATTAATCAAAAGACCTAATCTTGATTTTTTTGTTCTTATTGAATTGGGATATAAACCTTCTTTTAATTTTGATGATATTTACCTTGAAAAAGAAATAAAAGAGCAGGCTGAAATATTGATAAAATATCAAGGGTATATTGAAAGGCTTGAAGCTCAGGTTAATATTCAAGATAAATTAGAGAAGATAAAAATTCCTCAAAACGTTGATTATATGGAAATTAAACAAATATCTACCGAAACAAAAGAACTTTTAACTAAGATAAAACCGGTTAATCTTGCTCAAGCTTCAAGAATAGGCGGGGTTAAACCCGCCGACATTTCCGTTTTGTGTGTTCTTATTGAAAGTGGAAAATTGAAGTAAAAAATTGTATAATAAATACATTAATAGTTTAGGGGCGGAAATATACTTTGAACAAACAACTTGATATTAAAAGAGAAGACTTAAAAATAAAGTTAAAACAAATTGTATATAACCTTCCTTATAAAATAAGCAAAGAAATTTTAAAGGAAGTTGAAAACATTAAAAAACAAGCGGTTTCCGATAAAGATATTGAGCTTACCTCGATATCCATGAGCATAAGTGCCTATATTAAATTTAAGCTAAAAGAATTTAACAGCTACAGAGCTTATGTTTTATTAAACGACGCTAAATTCCTTGCCGTTTCTTCAAATCTTTATTTAGCTCAAAAAGTAATTTTTTTCATTTTTGCCCTTATGGAATATGAAGAAGGAAACTTTGATGATGCGATTGATTTTATAAACAACTCAAGACTCATTAAGATAGAAAATTTTGATTTTGATACTAAACTTGATTCAACCAAAAATGAAATTGAAACAGCAAAGAAGAAAAGAATTATAAACCTTGCTCCGCCGAGCTTTATACCTGTACACAAAAATGACCCTTTGCTTGCTTTATTAAAAGTGGGAAGAACAATGGCTGTTGAAACTGATTTAGACACTCTTTTAACGGTTATCGCAAAAGAAATTAACATTGCGCTTGAAGCCGACAGATGTACAGTTTTTCTTTTAGATAACGAAAAACACGAGCTATGGTCTAAAGTTGCGCTCGGAATGGATTTAAAAGAAATAAGGTTTAACGCAGGGTTGGGGATTGCAGGATATGTTGTTCAAACGGGAGAAACCATAAATATAAAGGACGCATACAACGACAAAAGATTTAATAAAGAAATAGATCATCAAACAGGGTATGAAACAAAGTCAATTTTGTGTATGCCGATTAGAAATATGAGCCATGAAATTATAGGAGCATTTCAGGTTTTAAACAAAAAAGGCGGATATTTTACCCAAAAAGACGAAGATTTGTTGATTGCCATAGGTTCTTCAGCGGGAATTGCATTGGAAAATGCAACTTTGTTTAAAAAACAAAAACAATTTATAGAAGAACAAAAACAGCTTTTATCAAGCTTTATTGATACTTTGTCGGCTTCAATAGATGCTCGTGATAAAATAACCGCAGGGCACTCCTTAAGGGTTACAAAATATTCCGTTTTAATTTGTGAAAAACTCCGGATGAAAGAGGACGATATTGAAATTGTAAGGCATGCCTCTCTTTTACATGATATAGGCAAAATAGGG
>CAYUWO010000081.1:0-6963 GCA_964448535.1 uncultured Gammaproteobacteria bacterium
CCCGAAGCTGCTATGATTGCTTCCGTTGCGCTTTTTTCTCTCATCGACAGGGCAAACCTTCCGTTTTTTGACCTAATCAGGTCGTTTGAGCCGATTATCATCCCTCCGGATTCTTCCCCGCCAAAAATCATTCTGGGAGAGGCACCAAGGTGAATTTCATTGTTAAATATATCGCAAACAACAATGTCATCAACTTTTTGTTCTATTTGAAATTCAATTTTTTTAACAACATTGGCAATTTCTTTAAAACCTACGGGAGTGTTAATTACTTTTATGCCGTTTGCCCTTGCCCACTCATCCCAGCTTTTTGAGCTTGCGGTTGTCTTTACCATAAATCTTGTATGTTTATCAAATTTGCCGGATTTTTTAAGTTCTTCTTTAACGTAATCCATAATCATCAAGAAGGCTTGATTAGCAGAAAAAATGCAGAGTATGCGCTCATCGTCAAGCTTTGTGTAATCAACCCCCGCCCTTTTGACGGCTTCGGCATTTTTTATATCTTCAATTTGAACTACGGACAATCTGTCATGGTCAGGGTCTGTTATTAAAGAAACGGTTCCTATCGGATAATTTTTCAATTTTTCATCATATTTAAGCGAGTCTATAACGGGGAAACAGGTTTCCTTGAGCTCATTTTTGCTTGTAACCGTTATATCTAAAGACCAATCGTAAAAACTTCCGTCTTTAATATCTTTCCCTATGTTATGAAAGAAAGGGTCTTCTTCAATGTTTAACCAATCGTACCTTTTTGAAATGTTTAAGATGTCTAAAATTTTGCTTAACGTACGATAACTCGCTCCGCCGACCGAATCAATTATTATTTTTTTATCAAAATTTCTAATTTTATTTAAGATGTTATCAACGGCAACCGTTGTTTTTAAATATTCAACATACAGGTCAATTCCGTTGTTTAATTTTTTCATTACTTCTTCATCAATTAGAGAATCGGAGGATGAAGAAAAGGAAATTTTATATTCGCCGGTTTTTTCAACGGTGTCTAAAATTTCTTCCATTTTTTTGACAAATTCCATAGACTCATCCGGCAAAAATTGGGAGCCTTGGTTGTTTAAATCTTTAGTTGCGTTTTTAACGCTGATTCCGTGCGAGCTTGTAATATATTCCGCCCCGACAAGATCTAATTTAAAAGCTAAAAACGAAGCAAGCCAGATTGGGATTGTTTCCCTGTTTTTTGGCACAAGTGTTTTTATCCCTTGTTTTGCCTGAATTCTTGCTATTAAATCAAGATAAATTTTAGAATTGTAACGAACCTCGCACCCTGCAAGCTTAACAAGTTTTTTATCGGGATATTTTTCAAGGAGAACAAGCGCCTTTGCAAGGGTGGCAAGAGTTATTCCGACCGTATTAATCGGAAACCTTGTGTCATGGGGATATAAGATATTTTGAGGCCCTCTGATTCCTGCTGTAGAAACCATAGCTTCTTTTTTATAATTTTGAAACCATGGCTTTAAATTTAATTTTGCAACGAGCTCACGCGTGAGCTTAAACTCAAATTCGTCTTTATTTTTATAATCAAAAACCATGTTATTTTTAATTTCATCCGGAGTGTTTTTTTCAACTCCCTGTTTTAATAAATTTTCCAACCGGTTCATTTGCCTTAAACTCCTTACTGTCAAGGGGGATTATATCATAAAATCTTTTTTTATACAAAAATAGTTAATTATGGTAAAATGGCAATAAATTGAAGGTATTATTTCTATGATGAAACCAAAAATCGGGATAGTTATCCCTTGTTATAACGAAGAAGAAAGCCTGCCCGATTCGCTTGCGGCACTGTGGCATGTGCTTGATGAATTAATAGCGGATAGCACAATCGATAAAGATAGCTTTATATGCTTAATAGACGACGGCAGCACGGACAACACTTGGAAAGTTATTGAACAGGCATATACGGATTCATGCGGCAAAATTAAGGGGCTTAAATTTACAAGAAATTTCGGAAACCAAAATGCTATTTTTGCCGGACTTAAGGCCGTAAAAAACTTTGCTGCGGATGCTGCAATTACAATTGATGCGGATTTACAGCAGGACGAGAATAAAATTAAAGAATTTGTCGCCAAATATAAAGAGGGGTATGACATAGTAGCGGGCGTTCGGGAAAAAGGATGCCGGTATTCATTTTTTAAAAAAACAACTTCCGGAATGTTCTATAAACTTATAAATATTTTAGGGGTAAATATTAAGCCCAATCACTCATAGTTTAGGCTTATAGGGAAAAGGGCTCTCGATATGCTGGATTTATACAAAGAAAACAATCTTTTTTTAAGGGCGCTTTTTTATGAGCTTGGCTTAAAAACTTGCTATGTTAATTACAAAATTAAAGAACGAAAATACGGAAAATCAAAATTTTCGCTTCTTTCTCTCATAATGCTTGCGTCTTCGGGAATTGTATCTTACAGTACAAAACCGTTAAGGATTATTTTTATACTCGGGCTTTTGATTGCTATAATCAGCTTTTTAATGTGGACGGCAGTAATTTTTATAGAGATTGTCTTGAGGCATGATATAAGCGCAATCGAACCTTATGAAATATGGGAGTCGTTTATATCCGGCATACAAATTTTGAGCCTTGGCATAATAGGGGAATATGTCGGACAAATTTTAATTGAAGTTAAAGGCAGACCCAGATTTTTAATAGACAAAGAGCTGTTTTAAATGTTGAAAAATTACGAAAAATATCTTGAATTTATAACGGGTAAAATTAACGGATTTTTTGAAAAACAAAAACCCTATATTGCTTGTAAAAACGGTTGTTCGCTTTGTTGCGAAAAAGGGGAGTATCCTTGGTCTTTAATAGAATTTGAATATGCAATGGAAGGGTTCTCGCTGTTGTCGGACGATGTTAAACAGGTAGTCAGAGAAAAAGTTAAAAAAGTAAAAGAAGATAAGAAAAATTTTAAAATGGACGGGCTTTTTATGCATGAATGCCCTTTTTTAATAAATAAATCCTGCTCAATTTATAAACACAGAGGGATTATTTGCCGCTCCTTCGGGCTTCTTGTCCAAGTTGAAGGCAAAAAACCACAAATCCCCTTTTGTTGTTCCTTGGGGTTAAATTATTCGAGCGTATATGACATTGAAAAAAGGTCAATATCTCCTCAAAAATTTAAAGAATCCGGCATTAAGGTTGAGCCGAAATTGTTTAATGTCAGCTACAAATTTTTAACAGAGGACGTCTTTGCCGAGGGCTTCGAATTTCGCTTTGGCGACAAAAAACCTCTTATAGATTGGTTTGACGATAAATTTTAGTAAACGCATATATCAGGATACAGAGGAAATTTATCGCATAGGGCTTGGGTTCTTTTTCTTAAGGCTTCTTTTGATTCTCGGTTTAAAATACAATCTGCGATAATCTTGCCGATTTCAACCATTTCTTCTTCTCTAAAACCTCTTGTGGTTACGGCGGGAACCCCGAGCCTGACGCCGGAAGTTACAAAAGGGCTTTTCGGGTCGTTTGGAACGGTGTTTTTATTTGCCGTGATTCCGATTTCCTCTAAATCGTTTGCGGCGTCTTTTCCCGTTTTATCAAGTTTAATTAAATTTATGGTCATAAGGTGGTTTTCAGTGCCGTTTCCGACAATTTCGATTCCTTCATCCATAAGGGTGTTTGCAAGCGTTTTTGCGTTTTTTACAATTTGATTCGCATAAGTTTTAAATTCCGGTTTAAGTGCCTCTAAGAGGGCAACTGCCTTTCCCGCTATAACATGCTCCAAAGGTCCGCCCTGCACTCCGGGGAATACCGCTTTGTCAATTCCTTGGGCATGTTGTTCTTTACACATAATAATCCCCCCTCTTGGGCCTCTCAAAGTTTTATGGGTTGTTGTTGTAACAAAATCCGCATAGGGAACGGGGCTTGGATGGACTCCGCCTGCGACAAGAGCCGCAATGTGGGCAATGTCAGCCATTAAATATGCGCCCGTTTTATCCGCAATTTCTTTAAAACGTTTAAAATCAATAATTCTTGAATAGTTGCTTGCGCCCGCTATAATTAGCTTAGGTTTGGCTTCAAGAGCTTTTTTTTCAAGCTCGTCATAATCAATTTCGCCGTTTTCGTTAACTTTGTAGCTTACTATATTAAAGTAGAGCCCTGAAAAATTAACGGGTGAACCGTGGGTTAGGTGTCCTCCGTTTGATAAATCCATGCCCATAACGGTGTCATTGGGTTTTAAGGCATATAAAAATACCGCCATGTTTGCCTGTGCGCCCGAATGGGGCTGAACGTTACAGTGTTGGCAAGAAAAGAGTTTTTTACATCTTTCGATTGCAAGCTCTTCAATTTTATCGACATTTTCGCACCCGTTATAAAACCTTTTATAGGGTTTCCCTTCGGCATACTTATTTGTCAAAACCGAGCCTTGAGCAGCCATAACGGCAGAAGATGTAAAATTTTCGCTCGCTATAAGCTCAATTGTGTTCCGCTGTCTTTTTAATTCGTTTTCAATATAATTTGCAACTTCAATATCCGCTTTTCTTATAACATCAAGTTCCATTGGTTCCCCCTAAATAATCTTTTTCTTATTTTACTTTTAAATTTTTATTAGTAAAGTTAACTTTTTTGTTATAGAATAGAATTACTATTTGGCGGGATTAACAACAATGAAAAAGAAAAACATAAGAAATATTGCAATTATAGCCCATGTTGACCACGGTAAAACAACGCTTGTAGATTGTATCTTACAGCAAACGGGAGTGTTTAAGGAACATCAGGAGGTTCAAGCTTGCGTTCTTGATAACAATGACATAGAAAAAGAAAGAGGAATTACAATTCTTTCAAAAAATGTGTCGGTTGAATACAAAGGGGTAAAAATCAACGTTGTTGATACTCCGGGGCATGCTGATTTTGGCGGAGAAGTTGAAAGAGTTTTAGGAATGGTGGACGGTGCTTTACTTATAGTTGACGCGCAAGAAGGTCCTATGCCCCAAACAAGGTTTGTTTTGTCAAAGGCTCTTGAATTGGGCTTAAAAATTATTCTTGTCGTAAATAAAATAGATAAACAAGGGGCTGACCCCGAGGGCACTATTAATAAAGTCTTTGACCTTTTTTGCGAGCTGACGGATCGTGAAGATTTAATCGATTTTCCTATAATTTATGCAAGCTCGCTTCATAAATTTGCAAAAAAAGAATTGACCGATGAGTCGGATAATATAATTCCTCTTTTAGACTGTATTTTGGAAAATATAAAACCTCCTATGGGGGACGACAGCTCAACTCTGCAATTTCAGGCAACCACCCTTGATTATAATGAATACGTCGGGCGAATTGCAATCGGAAGGATTATAAACGGGAAAATTAATTCTCAAGAGGTTGTAACTCTTATTAAATCTGACGGAAGCTATCATAAAGGTAAAATTACAAAGCTTTTCGGTTTTAAAGATTTGGGAAGGGTTGAAATCAACGAGGCAGAATCCGGAGATATAGTCGGAGTAGCGGGTTTTTCCGATATTCAAATCGGCGAAACTTTATCCTCTGTTGTAAACCCCGTCGCCCTTCCTTTAATTCATATTGATGAGCCCACTCTCCAGATGAATTTCTCTGTTAACGACTCCCCTTTTGCAGGTCAGGAAGGAAAATTTGTAACTTCAAGACAGCTTAGAAAAAGACTTTATTTAGAGCTTGAAAAAAATGTGTCTTTAAGAGTAGAAGATACTGATTCGACCGATATTTTCAAAGTTTCGGGCAGAGGCGAACTTCATCTTTCAATTCTAATTGAGCAGATGAGGAGGGAAGGATACGAATTTCAGGTGTCAAAACCCGAAGTTATCTTTAAAATTCAAAACGGCGAAACGCTCGAGCCCTATGAGAATTTAATTGTGGATGTGCCGGAAGAATACACGGGCTCTGTTATAGAAAGGTTATCAAACAGAAAAGCCCAAATGCTTAATATGGAAACGGGTTCAAAAAGGACGAACATTGATTTTTCAATACCCGCAAGAGGGTTAATCGGTTTCAGGTCGGAATTTATAAGAATGACAAAGGGCGAAGGAATTATGTATCATACATTTGAAAAATATGCGCCTTATGCAGGGGATATGCACCGCCCGAGAAACGGCTCTCTGATTGCCTTTGAGGACGGGGAAGCAATTCCTTATGCGCTTCATCAGTTTGAGGACAGAGGCGTATTTTTTATAACCCCGAAAACAAAAGTTTACAAAGGTATGATAATCGGAGAATGTAACCGCCCGCAAGATATAGCGGTTAATATTTGCAAAACCAAAAAATTAACTAATATGCGCTCGGCAACGGCGGACGTTATGGTTACCCTTCAATCTCCAAGGCTTATGAACCTTGAAGATTGCCTTGAATATATAGCAGAAGACGAGCTTGTTGAAGTTACGCCCGAAAATGTGCGCATAAGAAAAGCAAATCTTGCAAGAATCAGATAAATTTTATTTAACGGCTTCGGCACAATCTCTGCAAAGCCCTTCCGTGTCAAGCTCTCTGTATTTCCAGCACCTTTGACACTTTTCTCCTTGCGCTTTTTTGATTTTTACCCTAATGCCCTCCTGTTCGTAAACCGAAACAGCCTCAAACGAATCGTTTCGGTTAACGAAAACATGCGACACTATGAACAAATCGGCAAGTTCGTTTTGATATTTTTTAAGGAGTTCTCCGTTTTTGCTTTCAATCAAAATATCCGCTTCAAGTGAACTCCCGATAATTTTTTCATCAGAACTTCTTAAGGGCTCTATTCCTTTTGAAACTATTTCTCTGACTTTTAAAAGCTCGCCGTATTCTCCTTCGAGTTCTTCATTGTCCCAAACGGGGTTAATTTTTGGCCAAGACAAAAGAAGAACGCTTTCTGCCCCGCCCCTTTGACATTCGATTGTATTTTGCCAAATATCTTCCGCTTGGTGCGGCATAACGGGAACAAGAATCCTGACAAGTGTTTGCAATATTTCATACATAACAGTCTGGCATGCTCTTCTTGACAGAGATTTTTTCCC
>CAYUWO010000082.1:0-6850 GCA_964448535.1 uncultured Gammaproteobacteria bacterium
ACCCTCGACATCCGGTTTTGGAGACCGACGTTCTACCAACTGAACTAAGGACGCAGGTTTTATCCTTTTTGGACAAAGTTATTTTGTTTCTTTGTGAACAGTATGTCTGTTACATCTTGAACAGTATTTTTTAATTTCCATTCTATCTTTCAGAGTTTTTTTGTTTTTTGTGGTTGTATAATTTCTTTCTTTGCAATCTTCGCAAGCAAGGACAACCATTCTGTCGTTTTTACCTTTAATGCCCATTTGGACTTTCTCCTTTTTTCCAATTAAAAATGCCCCCTTAAGGACATTTAATAAGCTTTTTCTTTTATATAAATATTCTATCAGGAACATTTTTTTTGTAAAGCGGTGATAAAAGTTTTTGCGGGTTGTTTAAAATTTGACGGCGCATTTAAGCGAAATAATCCGCCCAAAACAGTAAAAACTCCGGTTTTTAAAATATAAAAACCGGAGAGTAACAAATTAAACTTATTTTAGCAGAGAATAATATTTTATTAACGGTTTCAGATATGCGGGGATTTTTGTCTTTTTCAAAAAACCCGTTATTTTCCCAAAAAGTTTTTTTACAAAGCCTTTTGGCTTTTCCGAGCCTTGGGGATTATTATCGAGAAACTTTAAATAATCAGGATTAATATCTTTAACTATGCTTGCGATTTCTTTAAGCATTTTTTCGCCTTTTTCCGAGGACCTTGTTGTTATTATGTTCCATTCGGCGATATTAATGCGCTCTAAATTTTCTTTTAGGATTTTGTCATTTTCGTTTTTAATAAAACATTTTGGATTAGAATATTCCTTTTCGATTTGATTTAATATTTTGTCGCTTGCTTCAAAAAAATCTTTGATTTTTTTGTAATTTGAACCGATATCTATCCCAACGGCGTTATTATTAAAGTCTTTTATATGGGCTCTTATAGAATTTGTTTTATCCAAAAATTCTTTCCCGTCCATTATCCCTCTTGCAACAGTTTTTCCGTATTTGTAGGAGTAAATTGCGCTGATATAAGCATGGCGGTAGGTATCAATTAAAGATGAATATTTATCAAAGGTTAATTTGGTGCCGTCAGGTTTTAATATATAAGGCGTATTTCCTTCCTTAAGATATTTCAAACCCAAAAAATCAAAACAGGTGTCCTCCGCTATTAAATATAGTTTCATCCTTGCAAGGGTATTTTTTGCGGGCAAAATAACATCGTTAAAGATATCAAAATGTTTTTTAAAAGTATAATTGTTGTCACTAAAAAGTTCTGTTCTCTTTTCAAGAGATGAAATATCTTCAAGAGTCAGAGTATCTATGGGTTTTAACATATTTTCTCCTTATTAATCAGGCTATTTTCCTAAAGCTTTTTTAACTTCTTTTTTATATATTTCGACATTCGGTTGAAGAACTTCCGCAAGAGCTTCGCTTTCTGCGGAAATATCGCCTTCAAGCCTTCTTAAAATGTTTCCGGTATAGAGAGTTTCAAAGTGTTTAAGCTCAATAAAACCCGCAATGGTTTTTAATGTTAAGTCTTTCAGCTCTATAACGGAAACAAAATGCATAACGGAATATGCGTTTATAACTCCTGTCAAAACAGCATTTGTTATTTTATCATCGGTTTTTGGGTATACAAAAGTAAAGAATGAGTCTTTGTTGCCGGCGTCAAGGTCGGCTTCGGCGTTATAGTGAAGATATCCCGGTCCTACATTTGTGTCGGTTGAAATTCTTGCTTTTAAGGATTCATTTTTCAGCTGTTTTTCCCAAAGGGTTGCGCCGGTAAAAGCGTCAGAAAAATATTCGACAAAGTGTTTATTTTTGCCGTTTAATTTGGCGTTAACGTTAGAAACCGCAAGTTTCAGCGCCGGATTCAGGTTTATATTTTCATTCATAAAAACTTCCTGCGCACTTAAAGAAGAGTATAAAAGCTCTTTAATATCTTCTTTTGAATAACCTGCCCAAAACAAAGTAAACAAGGTGGCGTCATCTAAAATGGAAAATCTTCCGCCGACATCATCATGGACATATCCCGCCCCTTGAAGCTCGCCCCTGTTTACAAGACGTCTTAGTGCGCTTTTTTCGCTTGAAGCATCCGTCATTGCGACAAATCTGTCAGAAACATTGTCTTTATTCAAATATTTTTGCAATGTTTCTTTGGTGCGCTCATAGGCGGTTGTGGTTTCAAGAGTGCCTCCGGATTTTGAAACAACAAGAAACTTTGTTTTGTCTAAATCAAGGGTTCTTATAAAGCGGTCAAAGCTGACAGGGTCAACCGAGGAGAAGAAACGGACATTTTTATCCTTGCCGAGCATTTTTACCATTGATTCGGTTGTGTGTCTGGAGCCGCCGATTCCTAAAATTGCAAGGTCTGTATATCCGCCTTTTTTGGAATTTTCAAAGAGATTGTATAAATTATCGAGATTTTCAAGCTGTGTGTTTTGAAGAGTGTTAATCCAGTTTAAAAACTGCCCGCTTTTCCCCGCACGGTTTTTTATATCTAAAACAGCTTCTCGGGCTTGTTTTTCATATTTTGAAAAATCGATATTGTTTTTAAATTCAACTTTAACATTTAAATCTAGTGCCGTCATCATTTTTACTTTCCGCCTTTCTTAATATCCGGATGAGAATTATTTTATCATAAAATTTTTATATTCCATGCTTTTTTAAAATAAAAAAAATCACGTATAATATTATCTATGGGTGATGAAGATAAACAATTCGAGGCTTCGGAGCAAAAACTCCAAAAAGCAAGAAAAGAAGGACAAGTTGTTAAGTCAAAAGATTTTTCAACCGCAATTTCTTTAATTATTATGTTTATGGTCATATATTCTCTCGGACCTTTTATATGGTCGCAGATTGCGGGGCTTTTTTCCAACCTGTATGAGCAAATTCCAAATGCAAATTTTGATAAAATCGGGATAAGATATCTTTTATTCGTAACTTTAATTCCGACTGTTTTAATAATTCTCCCCATTATTTCGCTTTCCGCTTTAATATCAATCATGGGGGACTTGATTCAGGTCGGTCCGTTATTTACGATGGCGCCTTTAGCGCCGAAACCGGATAAATTGAACCCTACCAAATATTTTAAAAATTTAATGAACCCAAAAACTATGTTTGAACTTGTTAAAAACATTGTAAAAGTTGCGATATTGGGGTTAATAGGGTGGATGGTTTATATTGAACATTTCCCCGGCATTCTGGGGCTTGCGGTTGTGGAAAACGAATTTGCAACCCTTAATGCGTTCGGATCTTTAATCGTTGATTTTATCTTAAAAGCGGGGATTGCGTTTTTAATAATTGCCGCAATGGATTACGGGGTTACAAAATGGAAATTTATGCAGGATCAAAAAATGTCTTTTAAAGAGGTGAAGGACGAATATAAAAACTCCGAAGGCGACCCACATGTTAAAGCCGCCCTGAGGCAAAAAAGGCAGCAATTATTAAGACAGGCAATGAAAGATTCCGTTCCCGATGCCGATTTTGTTGTTACAAACCCGATTCATGTCGCCTGCGCTTTAAAATATGACGCCGAAACAATGGATTCTCCGGTGCTGGTTGCAAAAGGGGCAGAGCTTTTTGCAAAAGAAATAAAAGAAATTGCAATCGCTCATGATGTTCCCGTTATAGAAAACCCGCCCGTGGCGCGCGCTATATACAGGCTTGTTGAAGTAAACAGGCAGATACCGCCCGACTTATATAAGGCGGTAGCGGAAATTTTGATTTTCGTATATAATTCTAAGAAGCAAAAACAGGAAAAAATTAAAACCCAAATTGAAGAAATTAAAAAACAAAGGGCGGAAAACGATAAAAATTATTACCGTAAATCTGCCGATAATGATTCCCGCAGCAGGCAATAGCTTTAAACTAATATAAATAATCGGTTATGTTTGCAATAATAATCAAATAATTGTAAAATAACACTTAAAATGTGGCATTTTTAATTAAAAATGAATATGACGGCGCAATCAAAACTAAAAGATTATATTGATATAATCCAAAAAGTGGCAAAAGTTGAATACAGAAGAATACCTTCACATATGGTTGAGTGTGAGGAGCTTGTGTCAATCGGAATTATTGCTATTCAGGCGTTTATTAAAAATAAAACGGACGAACAGCTTGAAAAATATAATTCTTCGTACATCGCAACGGCTGTGCGCTGGGCGATAAGAAACGAATTAAGAAGCAGATATAAATGGTATACCCTAAAACATAAAAAAGACATGGAGGAAGGGGAAATTGAAGGCGATACTCAATCTGAAGGCGTTTCAAGCCTTGACGTTTCGCCAATTAAAGTCAGAGAAGCGATTTATGAAACAATTCTTTCAATTGATTCAATCGCAAGTGCCTCATCCGATAACGATTCGCCTTTTGATTTTATAAAAGATACCCATGCCACTCCTGATGAAAATGCGGAAATAACCGAGCTCGGGCGTATTATAAGAGAAGCTATCGCAAAGTTACCTCAAAAAGACAGAACGATTGTGGAATACAGGTTTTACAGAAACATGCAGGTAAAGCAGATTGCCCAGATGGTCGGGCTTTCAAGTTCAAGAATTACAAGAATAGTCCAGTCATCTCTTAACACCGTAAGAGAATATCTTGAAAAAAGAGGGCTTTCTTACTAAGAAATTTATAACCAATTATTTAAGGAAGGACAATAAAAATAATGCAGGCAAAAGAAATTCAAAAAATCAACTCGGATTACAAAAAAACAGTTGCTAAGGCTTTTAAGGTTTTGGGCAAAAAAAATGTCGCTCTTATATGCCATGGGGTCAGTTTTCCCGCTCTTGAAGGGGAGAATACCGGCTTTGGAACGTATAATTCGAGCGGGGCTAAAAAAGTTTTTGAATTTCTTGAAGGGATGTTTAATGTTATTCAGCTCGGGCCTAACGGCAAAACAAAAGCGTCGGACGCTTCCCCATACACAGGAACAGTGTTTTCTCAAAATCCGCTTTTTATTGATTTAAAAAGCTTGAGCGAGGACAGGTGGCACAAATTGCTTTCTTTGGAAACATTTAATTATATTGTAAACTCAAACCCCAAAAAAGGCACAAACAGAGCCGCTTATGCTTATGTGTGCGGCATATACGAAAAAGCTTTTGAAGAAATTTATCAAAACTTCCTTAAATTGAACGACAAAAAATTAAACAGCGAGTTTAAAAAATTTAAAAAAGAAAATTCATACTGGCTTGAAACGGATGCGCTTTATGAAGCCTTGAGCTTGGAAAACGGCATTGATTACTGGCCCAAATGGCAAAACGAAACAGACAGGAACCTTTTTTATAACGTTGATAAAAAAGTGGCAAAGAAAAGAATTGATGAAATTTCCGAAAAGTATAAACATGTTATTGAAAAATATAAGCTGATTCAATTTATTGTTTCAAAGCAAAGTGAAGAAACAAGAGAATTTGCGCAAAAGCACGGGCTTAAAATGATTGCCGACAGGCAGGTTGCTTTTTCAGACAGGGATTGCTGGGCTTATCAGTCTTTGTTTTTGGAGGGCTGGGCGCTCGGCTGCCCTCCGGATTATTTCTCTGAGGACGGGCAATCATGGGATTTTAGTGTTATAGACCCCAAGAAAATGTTTAATAAAAACGGAAATCTGGGCGAAGCCGGAAAATTAATGAAAAGACTTTATTTAAAGATGTTTAAAGAAAACCCCGGCGGGGTCAGGATTGATCATACCGTCGGTTTAATTGACCCTTGGGTTTATAAAAAAGGAAGTTTGCCCAAAATTGAAGAAGGTGCGGGAAGATTGTACTCTTCTCCCGAACATCCGGAACTTGCAAAATATTCAATAGCTAAAACCGAAGATACAGACCCTGAATATAAACCCGATGAAGAACATTGGATTAAAAAACTCAGTGAAGAGCAGATTGAAAGATACGGCGCACTTTTGGAAAAAATTGTTATTCAAAGCGCAAAAGAAGCCGGACTCGATAAAAGCGCAATTGTAGCCGAAGATTTGGGTACGCTTACGTATCCAGTTGTTGAAGTTATGAAGAAATACGATTTATCGGGAATGAAGCTTGTGCAATTTGTTGTTGCAACAGAAAAAGACCATCCTTACAGATGTAAAAATATCACGAAAAATTCTTGGGCAATGACCGGAACACACGACAACCGCCCGATTAGACTTTGGGCAAAAGATATGATAAATACGGCGGAAGATACACCCCATGTTAACAATTTAATGGAAGATTTGTATTCGGAGTTTGAAGGGCAAGATATGATACGTCATAAATTGTATACGGACGACAAGTTTTTGGCGTTTTCAAAGCTTGTTGAAATTTTTGCATGTCAATCCGAAAATGTTCAAATTTTCTTTACAGACTTTTTTGGAATGCAGGAAATTTATAATATTCCGGGCACCTCGGGAGATTCGAACTGGTCTTTGAGGATTCCGGATAATTTTGAAAAGGTGTATTTAAGCAATCTTGCTTCAAACGACGCTTTGAATTTCCCGCTTGTTTTATCTTATGCGATTAAAGCAAGGGGGAGCAAATTTGCGGATAAAAATAAAGATATTCTTGAAGAACTTGAAAAGCTGGTTTAAATTAAATGAAGATTTTTTTTAAAGTTATAATATTTATTTTCATAGCGCTGTTTTCAATAAACGGCGCTTATGCAGATTTTTCTTTTAACGATGTTGAATTAAAATTTGCGCAAGTGTCGGACACCCATATTTCGGATTCTTTGGACACCCAGTATAAACTTCTCGGACATTCAAAAGAGCTTTTCAAGGCTGCAATTCAAGACTTAAACAATATTAAGGGGCTTGATTTTGTTGTGTTTACGGGAGATATGGTTGATAAGCCCACCAAAGAGCTTTACCGCGAGTTTTTAATTTATTTAACGAAGCTAAACTAC
>CAYUWO010000083.1:0-6841 GCA_964448535.1 uncultured Gammaproteobacteria bacterium
AGCTCCGCCGTAGTGTTTCGGCTCTCCGCTCATCGCGGCTCGCCTTCACACCGGCATTCGCATGCCGCAAGTGCTTTCAAGAAGGGGGGGCAATGTATCAAGATAGAAAACTTCCTTTTATAAAGCTTTTTAATTTGCCAAATTTATTTTTTATGTGCCAAAGTTTATATTTAAATTCGGGGTAATTTTTAAAAACTTTTTTATATTCTTCAATTATTTTCATTTTTGTTTCTTTGTCGGCGTAATTAAATAAAAAGTCGAGAGTTATAAAACTCCTTTTTTCGGTTAAATTAAACCAATATTCTTTTGATATTGAGTTTTTTATATAGTCTAAGATTTTTTCGTACACTCTTATTTCTTCTAAATCTTCTAAATTTGTCTTTTTGTGGGATATGGAGCCTTCTCTTATATTGCAATGATAACATGTGTTTGAAACGTATGCTATATTGCAGCTTAAATAAGATGACAGAAACGCAGGGTAAACGTCTTCCCCTCTTTTTAAACCAAATTTAATTTTATTTTCATAAAGAAAACTTCTTTTGAAAATTTTTGCCCAAGGGGCTGTCCTTTCTATAAAGATTGTTTCTTTTAAATCTTTCGAGCCGGCAATATGTTTTTTTGATTTACCTTTTGTGTGATTTTCAATTTTTAATGATACGCATATATCAGAATCTTTTTTTATGATTTCGTTATACATTTTTTCAAAATAATCGGGGTCAACCCAATCATCGTTATCGACAAAGCCCGTATATTTCCCTCTTGCAAATAAAAGCCCCTTGTTTCTTGAGGCTCCTGCGCCCATAGTTTTTGAGCTGTTCAATAAAATAATCCTTTTATCTTTATATTTAGAAATAATTTCTGCGCTGTTGTCGGTTGAACAGTCGTTTATTATAATAATTTCAATGTCAGCAAGGGTTTGATTAAGGACGCTTGTTAAACATTTATCTATTGTGGCTGCTGCGTTATAAACCGGTATAATTACTGATAATAAAGGCATTTACACTCCTCTTTTCTTTCCCGCTTTAAACGCAAGAGCGGATAAAAAATCGTTTGAATTTAAAAATTTATATTCAAAGTTGTCTAAATATATTCTGTTATAAACGGGGCTGCAGACACTTGCGCATAAATATCCCGACTTTTGAACCAAAGATATGAGCTTTGTGCAAGAGTCAACATTTTCCTTTTCGTCAAATTTTTCTGCAACTTCTTTTTTTATCCAAACAAAAAAAGGAACCGCATCAAAATATCCGTTAACAGAATTATTAAATTTTAAAAATTTAAAATCGCCTATAAAATAAGGAAGCGGATAAAGCGCCCCGATATAAGGGTTTTGCGTAAATATTTCCATAACCCCTTCAATATTTTTATACATTGAATCTTTCAAATATTCAAGATAACTTTCCTTTTTGTAGGGGTTTAGCTTTTCATCTCCCGTTTTTTGAATCAAAATATAATCATAGCTTTTTGAAAGCTCTTTTATTTGTTTAACTGTTCTTTTTTCTTCAAGCTTATAAAAGTCTGTTTTATGGTTTTTGATTATATCTTTATCGTATAAAACCGCGGCTTTTTGAGATGGAAAAGTTTCTTTATTTTCTATGATAAAGTTAAGGTGTAAAAACCTTTTTATGTCGTCTGCCGGATAGTTTTTTGAAATTTCTTTTACGATTAATTTTATGTCGTATTCTGTTTCGTCTTTTATAAAGTTAAAAGCAAGCCCGCTTTCTCTTGAAAGAGTTTCTCTTTGCGCCAAGTCATACCTTGCGCCGAATGCGGTTTTTTTAATAAAAGGGCAGCCGTAATTTTTCATGCATAAATAAGGTAAATATTGATGATAGTTGTCTATTCCATATTTTAAAATCGAATCGTCAATAAAGGCGTCAAATTTAAAGCCCGACTTTTTAAAATGTTCCGTAAAAGAAACTTCAATAAATCCGATTGCTTCTTTTTTGTTTTTTACCCTTTTTAAATTTAAAAAATAGCCGTAAAATTCTTTTGAATTTAACATTTTATTTCGGACAACAAAAAAGTAGGTTTGTATGTGCTCCTTTATTTTTGTTTCAGGGTTAAATTTAATTACATTTTTGTTTACGGCTTTGTGTTTTGAAATGCCCCAAAAATCAACGTTTTTATCTTTCATTGTCTGAAAAATGTTTTCTATCGGGAAAACAGGACCAAAAAAACTGCTATTTGCAAAAACCATCTCATCAATTTGTTTTAATTTTTCTCTGCTAAAATCTAAAAAACCTTCCCGATATCCCCAAAAATCGTATCCGGTGTTATCCCTGATTATAAATTTTACTTTATCGTTTTTAATTTTTTCTTTTTCATCAGGGTTTAATTTTCCGTTTATTACAACAGTTAAATAATTGCAAACTTTAGCAAGCGAATTTATGAAACAGACAGCATAATCTTCAAGAATGCCGTCTTTATCATAATAAACATATATTCCCGCTCGGTTCATTCTGCCTCGTTTTAGTAGTTATATTAACTATTATAAATCAAAAACTTGTTATAGTGTTAAATTTAGTCTATTATAGTTTTATAAATAAAAAAGGAGCAATTATGAAACTGTTGGTAACAGGAGGCGCAGGGTTTATAGGGAGCTGCTTTATAAGGCATGTATTAAAAAAACACCCTGACTATAGAGTTATAAACCTTGATAAGTTGACTTATGCGGGCAATATTGAAAATTTAGACGACATTAAAAACGACCCGCGCTACGCCTTTGTTCGGGGAGATATCTGCGATAAAAACCTTGTATACGATTTAACAAAAGAAGTCGAATGCGTTGTAAATTTTGCGGCAGAATCCCATGTAGACAGGTCTATTGCGGGACCTGAAATTTTTATTGAAACAAATGTGTCGGGCGCTTTAAACCTTCTTCAATGTTCTCTTAAAAACAATGTTCAAAGATATTTGCAGGTTTCAACTGATGAAGTTTACGGCAGTTTAGGCAAAACGGGGTATTTTTATGAAACTACTCCTCTTGCCCCAAACAGCCCTTATTCCGCAAGCAAAGCAAGCGCCGATATGCTTACCAGAGCTTATTTTGAAACCTATAAATTGCCCGTTTTAATCACCCGCTGTTCAAACAATTACGGACCTTATCAGTATCCTGAAAAGCTCATTCCTTTCTTTATTACAAAACTTTTAAACGGGCAAAAAGTGCCTGTATACGGGGACGGAATGAATGTTCGCGACTGGCTCTATGTATACGATCATTGCGAAGCTATTGATACAGTTTTAAATAAAGGTAAAATTGGCGAAATTTATAATATAGGCGGTCATAACGAAAAAACAAACCTTGAAATCACAAAGCTTATTTTAGAGGCTATGGGAAAAGATGAAAGCTCGATTGAGCATGTTAAAGACAGATTGGGGCATGATCGCCGTTATGCAATTTCGAATGATAAAATCTCCTCTGAGCTTAACTGGGCACCCTCTGTTAAATTTGAGGACGGCATAAAATTAACTATAGAATGGTATTTAAACAATCAAGAATGGATTCAATCGGTTCTCGACAAACAGGGGGCAGCTTTATGAAAGGCATAATTCTTGCGGGCGGTTCGGGCACAAGGCTTTATCCGAGCACTGTTGTTGTGAGCAAACAGCTTTTGCCCGTGTTTGATAAGCCTATGGTTTACTATCCCTTGTCTGTTTTAATGCTTGCGGGGATAAGAGAAATCCTTATAATTACCACCCCTCAAGATATTTTAAATTTTAAAAAACTTCTCGGGGACGGAAGCAGATACGGAATAAAATTAAGCTATAAAATCCAGCAAAAACCAAACGGGCTTGCAGAGGCGTTTATTGTGGGCGAGGATTTTATTAAAGATGATAATGTTACTCTTATTTTGGGAGATAACATATTTTTTGGTCCTAAATTTTCAAACATACTGAATTTTTCAGCTGAACACGTTAATAAAAACGGTGGGGCAAGCATTTTTGCATACGTTGTAAAAGACCCTCAAAGGTACGGAATTGTTGAAGTTGACAAGAACTTGAACGCAATTTCAATTGAAGAAAAACCGAAGGAGCCAAAGTCGAACTATGCTGTAACCGGACTTTATATGTATGACAACGATGTTGTCGGGTTTGCCAAAAGTTTAAAACCCTCTAAAAGAGGAGAGCTTGAAATAACAGACATTAACAATATTTATCTTAAAAATAAAAAATTAAGAACGGAAATTTTAGGCAGAGGGTTCGCTTGGCTCGACACGGGAACTCATCAATCTTTGTTAAGGGCGGGGCAGTATGTTCAAACAATTGAAGAAAACCAAGGAATCAAAATTGCATGCCTTGAAGAAGTTGCCTTTAGAATGGGTTATTTGCAAAAAGATGAAATTTTAGAGAATATAAAAGAATTTAAAAACAACGAATATTATAATTATGTCAGAAATTTATTAAATTAAACCCTTGAAAAAAACCTTTGGTTTAGTTATCATAAATAAGCTTAAACTTTTATGGTTCCCAAAGATTCAATCAAGGTAAACCATAAAAACCAAAAGGAGAGGTGTCCGAGCGGTTTAAGGTGCAGACCTGGAACGTCTGTGTGGGGCAATAACTCCACCGTGGGTTCGAATCCCACCCTCTCCGGTTTATGTCTTTTTATTAAATTTAATAATTTCTCTGTTTATATTAACGGTATAGTTTATGTATTTTTCTGTTACAAAACGGAACTATTTAAAAATTGACAATTTGATCTAAGTATAAAACTTTATCTATATATGATATAGCTTTGCGTAGCGGGGTTTTATGATTTTCATATTCTTCTTCTAAATAATTGCGTAACAGAGGGATAATAAGTTTTTTAATTCTTTTTTTATCGGACACGTTTAATATCATTTTTAACTGAATCTCATACCGGTTCCTGATTTAGTTTACTAACCATTATTACTCCTTTTCTTTACTATGTTAAAATAATGCCATTTTAGGTTCCGTTTAGCTCCGTTTGAAAAAAGTTATAGACGCATTGACTACGATTTTCTATGTCATAGGGTTAATGTGTGAGAGGAGATAATTATGCGAAATTTAAACACAGATTGGATTACAACAAAAGAATTAGCAGAAATTAAAGATATATCAGAACGTGCGGTTCGTAAAATTATTTCTAAAAATAAGCATGTTATTAGAAAAAGTTCAAAATCTTATGGAATTTTAGTTCTTTAGGAGAAAGTGTTAGAAAAAAGTAACAGAACTCTAAGAAAAATCAATGGCGCATGTCCTTATAACTTATCTTGCTTTCGAAGAAAAAAAAGACCTGAATTAATAGAAGAATTTGATGAAAAGTATTAAAAGATACTGCTGTAAAAGTCAAAAATTATAGAAATGAGGTTGAAGAATCTGACCAAAATGTAACTAATTAATACAGCATACGGTTCCAAGGCCATGAAAGAGATATAATAATTTGGTAGTATCTGATAATATAACAAGCGGTGCTGCATTATTTTTAAGTAAGGAAGAAAATGTGTTTAATGCTGCAATAACAAGAGCTAGAGCGCATTTAAATAAATTGGTTGAAAATAATATAAAAGTGATACCGCAATATCAAACATGCGGTCATTCTTTAGATTTTGCAATTTTTCTAAGATTATTGATGAAATAATTACCCGGAATATGCGAGAACGAATTTTAGTTATTTCTTTTGAAAAAGACGGGTTTAACTTTTATGACGACGATAATAAATTATATTCTCTAACTCATAGGATTTTTTTGCATTAAAAATGAAGCCCAACATCAAATACATTCGGTAAAGATTGACGTAAATTCCAGAATAACAACGGAATCTAATGCAACAATTGATGATAATTATTCAAATTTTATCAAACTATTGCGTAGTAACGAAGAATAATTCTTAGAACTCATAAGTACAAAACAGCCAAATAAACTTTGGAAAGAACTTGAAAATAACCGACAAGTCGAACTATGGTTTAACTGTAATATTAATTATCTTACAAATGCAGATGAACAAGTATACTGTCAATATGAGGCAAAAATTCAAAATATTCCCGGTTCAAGGACTGAATATGGAGTATCCAATAATGCTAAAATTAGTATAATCAAAGATGAATATAGACTATTAGATAAGGTAACATGAAATAAAAATAAAAGCCTTTTTTAGAAACGTCCAAGATGTCATTTTATTTGATAGAGTAAGTTACACTCATATAAAAATAGCAGAAGCGCAAGCTCAAGGATTAATGTCTCGATAATGCCACCTTTAAATAAGCAAGTTAATCAAAATGACCCATATTCTAATAAATCAAAAACCGACGAAACAGAAAATAAAGCAGAGTCTTAGCTTCTCAAATAGTAGTTTTGGCCGTTACAAATAGTCATCCGAAGTGTTACTTTACAGCAAGAAAAAACAAATTGCTTTAATCTCGGGATAATGGCAAAATTATGAAATAATCTACAACATATATTATACGAGAATAAAGAATTGTTATAAATAACCAAAACAAACTTAAATATGTTATAATTAAATATATAAAATATGTTTTTTTAGTAAAGATATACTACCAAATTATCTTTGTAGAGATAAAATTATTTTATCTCTATTTTTTTATAATATAAATACCCGCACAAATAAATTACAATGCGTTAAACAGCATAAGTAAAAAAATATCCGCACGGCACACAAGGGGGTAACCTCCATCATGACAACCCACTTGCACCAACTCCCGCATGCCGCAAATGCTTCGGCTCTCCGCTCATCGCGGCTCGCCTTCACGTTAACTCTGCACATGTTAAACATAAGGGCGAGCCATAGGCTCGCCCTTATGTGCCGGTGCGAGAGGGGCGACCCGATGAGGGTTGACCCGAAGCAATTGCGGCATGC
>CAYUWO010000084.1:0-6694 GCA_964448535.1 uncultured Gammaproteobacteria bacterium
AAAAGCAGGTTCAAATCGAAAGGATATGAGGGAAGAAACTTTCGGGATGACAGGACATTTAAAACCCTTGCGGTTTTAAAGGCAGACTTGCCATGATTAAAAGCAGGTTCAAATCGAAAGGATATGAGGGAAGAAACTTTCGGGATGACAGGACATTTAAAACCCTTGCGGTTTTAAAGGCAGACTTGCCATGATTAAAAGCAGGTTCAAATCGAAAGGATATGAGGGAAGAAACTTTCGGGATGACAGGATTTGAACCTGCGACCCCCTCGTCCCAAGCGAGGTGCGCTACCAAGCTGCGCTACATCCCGAAAATTATTTTAGATTTTTTGCAAATAAATTGCTAAAATGTTTTTATCGGCTTTGCCTTTAAAACAGGTTGAGTTTTTATGTTCAAGGACCCTGTCTGTTTTGTAATTTTTATAGTAACACATAAAAGAGAGGTTTCAACAAAATTATAGATTGTTCAAACTGTTTTGTACGTCTAAAAGAATATCGTCTATATTTTCAAGACCAACGGAAAACCTTACAAGCCCGGGGTTAACGCCGCACTCTATAAGCTGTTTATCGGTTAATTGCCTGTGGGTAGAGCTTGCAGGATGAAGAACACAAGTTCTAATGTCTGCAACATGAACTTCGTTTGAAGCGAGCTTTAAGCCGTCAATAAATTTAACGGCTGCTTGTTTTCCGCCTTTTAAAGTAAGGGAAATTACTCCTGATTGTCCGTTTGGCATATATTTTTGTGCTAAATCGTAATATTTGTTGTTTTTCAAGCCAGGGTAGCGAACTTCTTCGAATTTATCGCTTGATTCAAAAAATTCTGCCATGGTTTGAGCGTTCTTTGAATACTGCGCCATTCTCAGGGCAAGGGTTTCAAGCCCGAGATTTAATAAGAATGCGGAATGTCCGGCGGGATATGCCCCAAAATCACGCATTAGCTGCATTCTTGCCTTTATTATATAGGGGGCAAAAGAGTAATTTTTTGTGTAAATAACTCCATGATAAGATTCATCAGGCTGTGTAAAATCCGGAAATTTGCCGTTTGTAAAATCAAATTTGCCGCTGTCAACTATAACCCCGCCCACTTGAAGAGCATGCCCGTCCATATACTTTGAAGTCGAATGAATAACAATGTCTGCTCCAAAATCAATAGGTTTGCATAAAATTGGGGTAGGAAAAGTGTTGTCGACAATAAGAGGGATGTTGTTTTTGTGTGCGGCATTTGCAAATTTTTCAATATCCAGCACTTGTAAAGAAGGGTTTGTAAGAGTTTCGCCAAAAATGGCTTTTGTATTTGGTTTAATTTTTGAGCATATTTCATCTTCCGTTGAATCAACATCCACAAAAATACACTCTATCCCAAGTTTTTTTAAAGTGTAATAAAACAGGTTCATTGTTCCGCCATATATTGAAGAAGAACTTATAAAGCTGTCGCCTGCGCTGCAGAGGTTCAAAACCGACATTAAAGAAGCCATTTGCCCTGATGTGGTGCACATCGCAGCAACTCCGCCTTCAAGGTCGGCAATTTTTTTCTCAACAACATCAACTGTCGGGTTTGTAAACCTTGTATAAATATGAGCTTTTGTGGGGTCGTTAAAAACCTCTCCGATTTCATCGGACGAATTAAACTTGAAAGTTGTGCTTTGATATATAGGCATAACTCTGGGTCCGCCATTTTCGGGAGTGTAACCCGAGTGCAAACATTTTGTTTCGTTTTTCATATTTTCTCCTCTATGCGCCAATTCTGTGTACTCTTATAAAATTTGTTCTTCCCCCGATAAGTTTGGGCTGTGAACCGGTAATAATAACGTAATCATCTTTTTGAAGCCCGATTTCATTTATTAAAAACTCATCAAATTTCAATATGAGATTATCCGTAATAACTTCGTCCCATTCTCTGTAAAATGGGAATACGCCCCAGCTTAAAGCCATTCTTCTTGCGCTTTGCTTGTGGTTGCAAATCATAATAATAGGCGCTTTTGGTTTAATTTTGGACATAATCTTTGTTGATGTGCCATATTGTGAAAAGGAGATAATGGCTTTTGCGCCCGTATATTCAATCATTTTATCAGCGCCGTATACAATCGCACACCTTGTCTTTGCATAAGTGCTGTTCATAGATTTAATTTCTCTGTCGTAATTATAAAACCCGCTCAACTCCGATGCGATTATAATTTCTTTCATCATTTTGACTGCCTGCGCAGCATAGCTCCCCACAGAAGTTTCTCCGGATAACATAACAGCGTCAGCGCCGTCCAAAACAGCGTTTGCGACATCTGACGATTCCGCACGGGTCGGAATGGGATTTTTAATCATAGATTCCAACATTTGAGTTGCAACAATAACGGGCTTGTTCTGCCTGTTACATTCGTTAATTATTTTCTTCTGACAAACGGGAACTTCAACGGGAGATAATTCAATTCCTAAATCTCCTCTTGCAACCATGCAAGCGTCAGACACATCGACAATTTCTTCTAAATTATCCATGGCTTGAGGTTTTTCAAGTTTTGCAATAATCGGAATATTGCCTTTGAATTTTTTAATATATTCTTTTGCGCAAAGAACATCTTCTTTTTTTCTCACAAAAGAAAGGGCAATAAAATCCGCATTTTCATTAACCGCAAATTCAATGAAAGTAATATCTTTTTCACCAACGGCATTTAAGCTCGAAGAGCTGCCCGGAATATTAAGCCCCTTTCTCGGTTTTAAAATATTTGGAACCGTAACTTTAACTTTAACTTCATCTCCGTTTATTTCAACAACTTCAAATTGAATTTTTCCGTCATCGGCAAGGATTATGTCTTTCGGCTTTACATCTTTTGAAATTCCTTCATAATCAACCGGAATAATATTTTTTTTCGTGCCAAACTCGTTTTTATGCTTTAAAATAAGCTCTTGACCGATTTGAAGGGGAATTTCTCCGTCAAATTTTCCGATTCTGATTTTCGGACCTTGAAGGTCGACAAGGGTAGCCGTATAAACGCCCATTGATTCGGCAACCTTTTTTATAAGCCGAATTTTTTCCTTGTGATAGTTGATATCTCCGTGAGATGTATTCAGTCTGAAAACGTTTGCGCCGGATAAAATAAGCTCTTTAATTTTTTCTTCCGTATCGCAAGCGGGTCCTATAGTTACAACAATTTTTGTTCTTTTCTCAAACACTTTAAACTTTACTCCATTCCGGGCAAAGGCGCAGCAACCGGCTCTTGATGGGTAGTTTCACGGTTAAACGCACCTTCTTTTTTGAAATTTATTTTCTTTCCTGTTTCCCAAGGTGTGTTTTCCATATCAGATGAAGTTTCTGCGGGGGTTTCATCCGCATTATCGGCAAAACCGTCCTGAATATCATCATCAATAATAATGGAGCCTTCTGCGCTCGTTTCGGGCGGGCTATCATTTGCGTATATAATTTCGGTATTACCCGACTGAGCTTTATTTGTATAATCAGGATAATCAAAAACAGATTCCGGATAATCGCTTACAACAACTTTCATAAAGTTGCCCCAAACTCTTGCAGGCAAGCCCCCTCCCGTTATCCCGGGGAGTTTTGAATTGTCGTCATTTCCAAGCCATACTCCCGCAACTATATCAGGGCTGTATCCGACAAACCAAGCATCTCGGTAATCATCGGTTGTGCCTGTTTTTCCGGCAATTTCACGCCCGATAGCGGCGCCCCTTCCGGTTCCCGATTCAATAACTTTTTTTAACATATATGTCATACCGGCAGCAGTTTCATAGCTTATAACTTTTGCGATTTTTGTCGGCACCGCTTGATAAATTACAACCCCTCTCGAGTTTTCAACCCTTTCTACCGAATAGGGAGTAACCCTGAAACCACCGTTTGCAAAGGCGCCGTAAGCTATTACCATGTCATAGAGCTTTACGCCGTTTGACCCCAAGGAGATTGTAAGGTCGTTTTGAAGGGGAGTTGTAATGCCTAAATCCCTTGCAACTGCGATAACGGGCGCAATTCCCACCTTATGAATAAGACTTGCCGCAACAACATTTGAAGAAACGGCAAGAGCCTTCCAAAGGGGGATTTTACCCCTAAATTTATCCCCGTAGTTTCTGGGCGCCCAGTTGTTAAAATTAACAGGGCGATCGTCTACTATATCGTTGACGCTGTAACCCTGTTGAAGTGCGGTTGTATAAACAAATGGCTTAAAAGACGACCCCGGAGGTCTTACTGCGTTAATTATGCGGTCATACTGGCTTTTTTCATAATTTTTTCCCCCGACATAAGATATGATTTTTCCTGTTGTCGGGCTAAAAGCAAAAAGAGCCATTTGAGATTTGTTTGCGGTTAAGCCGGCATTTGCAAGCCCGTTTTTTATCGCATTATCTGCCGCAAGTTGGTCTTTATATTTAAGAGTGGTGTATATTTTTAAGCCCCCTTGCGAAATTTCGGTTTCGTCAAATCCGATTTCAGCGAGCTCCCTCAATACAAAATCAATGAAATAGGGAGCTTTATTGTAAGAATATATTGCGGGTTTTTTACTAAGGGTTAAAGGCTCTTTAAGCGCCTGTTTATACTGTTCTTTGGTAATATAGCCCATTTTATACATTCTTTTTAAAACTTGGTTTCGTCTGTTGATAGCGGCGTCGGGGTTAGTAAAAGGGGAATATACGCTCGGCGCCTGCGGCAGTCCGGCAATTAGGGCAGCTTCCGCAAGCGTCAGCTCGTCCAGCTCTTTATCAAAATAAGTTTTAGAGGCGGATAAAACACCGTATGTGCCCGCACCCAAATAAACGGAATTTAAATACATCTCTAAAATTTCGTCTTTAGATATTGTTTTTTCAATTCTGTGCGCAATGATGAGCTCTTTTATTTTTCTGTCAAAAGTTCTTTCGTTGGAAAGGAAAAGAATTCTTGCAAGCTGTTGAGTGATTGTGCTTGCGCCTTGTTTAAGAGAGCCCGCTTTTATGTTTGTTATAATTGAGCGGACAAGCCCGAAAGTGTCAAAGCCTCTATGACGATAGAAATTTTTATCTTCCGTTGCAATAATTGCGTTTTTGATGTTATCCGGAATTTCATCAATTGAAACTTTTTCGAATTTATATGCGGTGAAAGTTTTGATGTTTTCGCCGTCCTCCGAATATATTGTGGTAACAGGGTTAGGCTTAATATCTTTAAAGTTGCTTATGGGCTGAAGCGAAGCAAGATATAAATTAAACGCAACAATAATGGCAAGAAAAGCCGACAGGCAGGTTACAAAAATATAAGATAAGCACCCTGTTTCTTTTTTTCTTTTTTTAATTCTTACTCTTTGAATTTTATTTGCCATAACAGAAATTATTTTAATATAGAAAAATAATAATGCCAACAGTAATTATTTTAGGCTATTTTTTGTTAATGTCCTCAATCATATTGGTAATATTTTGCGCCGTAAAGCAATTACATGTATTCCAAATTAACGTTTCAAAGCTGTTTTCCCCGTTTGGTATATTTCTTGAACATACGCCTTTTAAAAGGTCAACCGTGCCGTCTTGTGTGATATTAAAATATTTGCAATTCTGGCATATTTTAAGCGTAAGCCCATGGGTTTTAACCCGCTTTGAAATATTTTGAACCGCATCATGCATTCTTATCGATTCATCGGATATTACACGTTTTTTTCTAAAACGAAGAATGACCCTTCTCATGCCTTCTTCGGATATTAAATCCATTTTGCACATGACATCCTTTGTTCCGTCGGTTACGACAGCGTCCATTGTGGCAGATTTTATGTTTTTTTCTTCGGTGATTGTCCTCTGAAGGGCGCGCCTTGAAATATCTTTTGTCATTTTTTTAAAGTTAAAGCCGAAGGAATAGAAAGGATAGAGAAGGAACACGGGGATTTTAACCGGATTAAATTTTGCCGCTATAAGCCCTATTGTCCATATAATAAGATAAAAAGCACCTAAGTGAAGAATATATTTAATTCCTATTGTGCTTATAAATTTAAAAGAACAGTAAAAAAGGGTTAAATATAATATTGTTAAAACCGCAATATTGGGCTGCATTAAAGAAAGCGTAAATTCAACAAAATACCATGGTTTTTTATATAAAAGCTTTAAATAATATTTAAAAAGCGAAAAGCGCACCCCAGGGCCCGATGTTGCGGGGTTAAAATTTTCGGATTCGACTGCTGTTTCCATATAAGGGCAATATACGGGCTTGATTCCGTTCGAGGCAAGGAAAAGGGAATATTTCATTTCGTCTTCTCTTGTTTCAAAACAAACTCTTCCTGTTTTTTCAAGAATATCTGCCGTTATGACACAATTTTCAGAATCAATAACCGAAGCTAAATCAAACATCCTTCTTGCAATATTAACGGTGTTGTTTTTGAATTTCTGTTTTACTTCAATTACTTTTGATTTAATATTATGGTCTGCCATATCTTGCAAGACAACCGTTTTGCCGGTTAAAACGCCTGATAGGGATTTATTTAGACTATATTGACAACTTTTAAATAATCGGCTTTGACAAATCTGTCCGCCCCTAAAAAAACATAAGCGTCAAATTTAGAACCTTGAATTAATTTGTCTATAAAAATATTTAAGGCTTTATTTTTTTTAAAAAATTCCTCATTTTCAATACAGTGTATTTGAGCCCCTAAAAG
Organism: uncultured Gammaproteobacteria bacterium; assembly: GCA_964448535.1. Taxonomy (GTDB): domain Bacteria; phylum Cyanobacteriota; class Vampirovibrionia; order Gastranaerophilales; family Gastranaerophilaceae; genus Galligastranaerophilus_A. The sequence goes on from CAYUWO010000084.1 coordinate 6,603, forward strand.
ACAATCCGGAGTGTATAAAAGAGAATTTGAATCTTTTGCAAAAATAACATGTGATGAATAATTTTCTTTGTTGTAGCTTTGATTATTTAACG
>CAYUWO010000085.1:0-4270 GCA_964448535.1 uncultured Gammaproteobacteria bacterium
AAGACATAAAATGGCTCCAATAACAGCCATAACGGAGAAGCTCGGATGAAAACCCTTCATTCTTAATATATGGACATATTCTTTTGAAGAGATAAGAATGACAGTCAACAAAAGCAAAAGCAAAGGGAGCCCGCCGAAAAATATGCAAACAAGAGCAATAACAGAAAATATAAAGCCCGTTACATATCTTTTAAAGCTGTTTTGGGATTGAGTTTCTTCCATTTATACGGTCATAACCTCTTTTTCTTTTTCGGCTGCTGTTTCGTCAACAATTTTAACGTATTTATCGGTTGTTTTTTGGATTTTGTCCTGACCGTCCTTAACCGAATCTTCAGGCAAGTTTTCTGCCTTTTCGGCTTTTTTAAGGTCGTCCGTCATATCACGGCGGATATTTCTTATGGCAACTTTTGAGGCTTCAGCCATGGATTTAACATCTTTTACAAGTGCTTTTCTTCTTTCTTCGGTTAAAGGAGGAAAAGCAAGGCGGATAACCATGCCGTCAGAGTTTGGAGTAATCCCGAGTTCGGCTTTTATTAAAGCTTTTTCGATTTCTTTTATTATTGTTTTGTCAAAAGGAGTGATAACGAGAGTAGTCCCGTCTTGAACGGCGACTTGAGAAAGCTGCCTTAAGCCCGTCGGCGCACCGTAATAGTCAACAAGAACTTTTTCCAAAATAAGCGGATTGGCACGCCCCGTCCTGACTGTTGCCAAATCTTTTTTTAATTGGGCAACGCATTTTTCCATTTTGTCCGCACCGTTTTTTAAAATTTCTTCAATTGGCATATTTATTCTCCTATGTATGTTCCGACTTTTTCACCATTTAATATTTTTGTTATACCGTCAACAAGGTCAAAATTAAATACCACAATCGGGATATTATTTTGTTTGCATAAAGCGCAGCTTGTCGTGTCCATAACTTTTAAGCCTTTGACAATAACATCATCATAACATATTGAATCATATCTTTTAGCGTTTGTGTTTATTTTGGGGTCATCCGAATAAACGCCGTCTACCCCGTTTTTTGCCATTAACATTACTTCTGCGCCAATTTCCGCCGCTCTCAACGCCGCCGCAGTATCAGTCGTAAAAAAGGGATTTCCCGTTCCTGCGGCAAAGATAACAACACGGTTTTTTTCCAAATGTCTTATAGCTTTAAACCTTATATAAGGTTCGGCAATTTTATTCATTGTGATTGCCGATTGTACCCTGCATGACACTCCGATTTTTCTTAACTCGGATTGAAGCGCAATTGCGTTCATAACCGTGGCAAGCATGCCGACATAATCACCGGAAGCTTGATCCATGCCGAGTTTTTTAGAATTTTTCATGCCTCTGAAAATGTTGCCCCCGCCGACAACAACGGCGATTTGTGCGCCTAAATCATGCGCTTTTTTAATCTCAAGAGAAATTTTTTCAACGGGAACAGGGTCTATCCCAAACTCCTGAGAGCCCATCAGGGCTTCTCCGCTGATTTTTAATAAAATTTTTTTATATTTAAGGTTCATGAATTTTATTTTCCGGTGTTTATACTTACAGTAATTATACTAAAAAATTTACATCATGTATAATAAATATTTAATATGAATTTGAACACAAAAAATGCAAATGATTTAATATCTAAAAATAATGCGGTGTCAAAAAGCGCAGCGGCAAACATTATCAACGAATCTGACGTTGAAACTTTTGATGTGCTAAATAAAAATTCCGAACAAATATTTGACTATATAAAAGAAAAAATAATTAAAAATTTATCTCTTGCCGTAAATAAAGACAATGTTTTCAACCTTTTTAACTTTACAAAAGTTTATTCCGAAGATTTCAAAAGTGTAATTTTAAACCCGCTGATTAATTTCTCAAACGATGAAATTGTGAAAAGATTTTTTGATATCTTAAAAAACGGTCAAGACGAACAAAAAACTTATGCACTTGAATTTTTTGCCGAAATAAAAAACACAGAATCGGTTGCCTTTGCGGAAAAATATTTAAAGTCGGAGTTTGAGCCTTTGAAGTTCGCCTCTATAAGGCTGTTATCAAAATATTGTGAAAAGGAAGAGTATAACCGCTCGATTGAAATTTTAAAAAACGGCGAGGACGAAATTGAAAAACTTGAAGCGGTAGAATTTTTGTCCTGTTACGGAGATAAAGAAGCGTTTGATGTTGTGTTTGAATATTTTATAAAGTCCGGACTTAGCGATATTGCGGCTTTAAACCTTCTTTATTTGAAAAGTTTTGACGAACTTATAAGTGAGGATAGAGAAGATGAAATTTTAAAATTGTTATTCTCCCTTTTGAGGGGATATCCCGAAAATGTAAACTTCTATGAACTTGATTATTTTCTGAACGAAAATCTTTTAAATTATCTTATTAAGTCCGACAAAAGCTTTGCATATTTAATTTGCTTTTATATGAAAAATAAGCTGGAGGACGCTTTAAATGATGAGGCTTATGCAATTGATTTAAGCGGGGCGGAAAAAACCGAAGCCGAATTTTTGTCTGATAGACTTTCTGCTGTTTTGTCGGGCATAAACGTAACAGAGACAGTTGAAAATTCTCTTTTAAGCAAAGATAAATATGAAAACCTTCTTGCGCTTGAATTTGTAGGAAGTTTAGACAACGAACCTTCCGTTGATAAAATTATAAAACTGTGTGAAAATTCAAACGATGATGAAATCACAGCGAATTCTTTAAATTGTCTTAATCGTTTAAGGGCGCTTGATTTAGACTTTATTAAAAAAATATCGGAAAAAATTTCAAACCCGCTTTTAAGGGCGGAAATTGAAAAAAGATATCTGAACCCTTAGGGGTTAGGCTTGTCTGATGTGTCCAGCTTAACATAATTTGCGTCTTTCCATCTTAAATCTATATATTTAATTTTCTGCTCAAGAGTTTTTGCTTTGGGCAAAATTGTCGGAATGCGCTTAATGCGCTCATCCGTGGTATCATCAAACGCTCCGAGCCTTATAAGAAAATCTTCAAGTTTTACATACACATCCTGATTGTTCCTTAAATCGAGATAAACTACCTTTTGTTTTGAATAAGTTTCTATGGTCTTTATAAACCTTAAAATTTCATCCACTCTTTTTTTATCCCATTTTTCATAATCATCCCCGCCCGTTCCGTAGCTTAAAATTTTTGTTGTTTTAAATTTATTCGGAATGGGCATAAATTCCCTGTCTATATAATATCCGTCTTTTGTAACAGCGGATATGGGCGGGGTTTCGTTGTTTGGAGCAATTAAAAATACGGGCTCCCTTTCGTCCAGAAATACGATAATCCTTGCCGGAAACCAAAACCTTCTGACATAAGCCTTTTTAACGGTTTGAAGGGAAGAAAGGGAATCTTCAAGGGGTTTTGTCGAATATTTAAAAATTTGCTCATCCGGCGTTTCTGCGGTTCTGATGATGTCGGCAATTTTATAAGCGGGAGTAATTACTCTGCCTTCAATTTGCACAACCGAAGGCTCCATGTTCATAATATCGTCGGGGTTTAAATACCAGTATTCAAGATTTAAAATCCGCCAAGAAAGATATAAAAGCCCGAATATGAGCCCCACTCTTAAAAGCATTCTAAACCGCCTGATGCGCTTTCTTGCGTTAACAATTTTGCGCTTCATTTTAACAATTTTTGATTTTCTTTTATAATACTGTCGTCTTGTAAATTCGCTCATTGCTTTTTAATCAGTGCGGTGTTTAAAATTAAATCAACAAGGGTGTCATATTCAATTCCCATATATCTTGCCTGTGCGGGCAAGTCGGATAAATCGGTCATGCCGGGGTTAGTGTTAATTTCAAGAATATAGGGAGTATCATTGTACACAAGAAAATCCACCCTTGAAACGCCGATACATTCGCAGGCCTTATGCGCAAGCACTGCCATTTCGGAAATTTTATCCGAAACATCCTTTAAAAGCGGGGCGGGAAGAACAAATTTTGTCATGCCTTCCGTATATTTTGCTTCAAAGTTATACCATTCGGTTTTAGTTTCAAAACCTAAAATCGGAGTTGAAAATATCTCTTTTGACACCGCATTTTCAAGCACGCCGACGGTACAGCTGTATCCTTGAAGATATTCTTCAATTAAAACTTTAGAGTCGGATTTATACGCCTCATCAAGTGCTTTCCCTAATTCATCATACGAGTTTACTTTGCTCATCCCAATGCTTGAGCCTTCTTTTGCGGGTTTTACCATAAGAGGGTATTTCAGCCCCTTAACCGCTTTTTCAAAGTCGTCCCCGAAATTTATGCAAACAGATTTTATAACGTTTAGCCCG
>CAYUWO010000085.1:4280-6636 GCA_964448535.1 uncultured Gammaproteobacteria bacterium
TGTTGTTTCTTTGTCCATACAAATTGCGCTTGATTTAACTCCGCAGCCGGAATATTTTATTCCCATGATTTCAAGAAGCCCCTGAATGCAGCCGTCCTCTCCGTATCTTCCATGGAGGGTATTGTATGCGAACTCAACATTTTCTTCGCTTAATTTTTGTGCGACATTTTTATCAACATCAATTAAAATGCAATTTTTATATCCTAAATTTTTAAGCGCAGCGTATACGTTTTTCCCGCTTCTCAAAGAAACTTCTCTTTCGTTTGACATTCCGCCGCACAAAACCGCTATTTTTGCGTTTTTATCTATTTTTGAGTTAAACTTTTCCACAGGTCCGCCTCTCGTTTATCATCTCCAAAATATAAAATCTCGGGGTATAATTTTATGTCGAATTTTTTAATAACATCATCCTGAATTTTTTTCATTAAACAAAGATAATCAAGGCTTGTAGCGTTGTTAAAATTAATTATAAAGTTTGCATGGAGCCTTGAAACCATAGCACCCCCCAAAAAGTAGCTTTTCAACCCGCACTCGTCGATTAATTTTCCGGCGCTAACCGTCTTGTTGTCAATAACCGGATTTTTAAAAGTGCAGCCGAGATTCGGCTCTTTTAAATCGGGCTGGGATTCTTTTCTTTTTTGAAGGTGCTCGTCCATTTTCTTTTGAATAATATCATAATTTTCTGCTTCATCAAGACAAAATTTTGCAGAGAGCAGAAAGTATCTCGATTGATTTTTCAAAATAGAATTTCTATAAGAAAACTCCATTTCTTCCTTTAAAAAACACTTGATTTTGTCTTCAAGAGAATCATATATAAGGGCACTTTGGAAATAATCGGAAACACTTTGTTCTCCGGCGCCCGCATTCATAGAAACAGCGCCTCCAAGGCTTGCGGGGATACAATTTAAAAATTCAAAACCCTTAAGTTTTAACTCAAGCGCAATTTGAGAAAGTTTTGCGGTCGAAACGCCCGCTTCCGCTTCAATGTATGGAGGATTTACTTCTATTTTATCCAAATGCCTTGTAATAACAACGGGAGTTTTAACCCCGGCTGAAGAAAGCAGGATGTTTGAGCCCCTTCCTATAACAATAGGGGACTCAAGATTTGCAAGAAGGAGAGTAAATTCGCTTATTGCGGAAGGAAAATAAACATCCTCGGCAAGTGATGAAATCCTTAGGGTGTTATAAGGAAGAAGATTATAATTTGTTTTATGTGTAATTTCAGCGTTTTTCATATATTTCTCCGATCAAATGCCCGATTTTTGTAACATCCCCCGCGCCGATTGAAATCACAAAATCGCCGTCATTAATATATTTAGCAATTTCAATTGCCGCTTCTTCCATAGTACCTTTTATATATTTTACACATTTATGGTTTATTTTTTCCGCAAAGTTTTTAGAATTGTATTCTTCATCATATTTATCGCCGGCGCTGTATGTGTCCACAACAAAAAGCTTATCAGCCAAGTTGAAAGAAAGCAAAAACTCATCCCATAGAGCTTTAAGCCTTGTGTATCTGTGGGGTTGAAAAATTACCGCAATATCTGACTTTGCTATGTTTTTTGCATTTTCCAAGGTTGCTTTAATTTCTGTGGGGTGGTGCGCATAATCATCATAAACGGAAATTTTTCCTTCGTAAAGCTTTTCGAATCTTCTCCCCATTCCAAGAAACTCAAAGGCAGAAGGGGCAATTTCGTCAAATTTAAAACCTTTTTCAATTAATACGGAAAAAACACACAGCGTGTTATATATATTATGAACCCCTTTAATTTTTGTTTTAACTTTTCCCGTTAATTTTCCGTTCTTATAAAAAGAAAAGCTGTTGTAATCTTTGTTTAATTCAATTTCGCCCGCATAGTAAGACGCTGTTTTGTCTTTTAGGGAATATGTGATAACAGATTCCCGATTGAGGGAAGGGATGAGCTTTTTTACCCCCTCATCGTCAATATTTAAAAAGATTTTAGCGGTTTTTTTTAAATTATGGGAAAACTTTTCAAACATGGCAATAAGGTCTTTTTCGCCATTTTTATAAAAATCAAAATGATCGGGCTCTAAATTATTTATAGCAATATAATCAGGAGAATATTTAACAATTGTGCCGTCCGACTCGTCAAGCTCCGCTATGAAGATTTCGCTGTCTTTATAAGCATTTGCGTTTATGCCAAGATTTGAGATTATTCCGCCAGTTGCATAAGAAGGGCGTGCGCCCGTATTTTCAAGGATAAAAGAGCACATTCCCGAGGTTGTTGTTTTTCCGTGAGTTCCGGAAAAGCCTATAAAACAGGGATCTTGCTCAGATATTCATTTTAAAATATCCGAACGGTGATAAAGATTAAGGTTCAATTCTTTCGCTTTT
>CAYUWO010000086.1:0-6620 GCA_964448535.1 uncultured Gammaproteobacteria bacterium
CTAATGATTTGTCCAATATAAAGTTTAATTCGGGCGTAAGCCTTAATCTGACTCTCTTGCCGACTTCATATCTAATTTTTGGAGTGTTTTTTTTGATAGCCTCCGCTATGCTGTTTTTGTTTTCTTCTTTTGTAAGAATACTGTAGAATACTTTTGCATAAGAATTATCATGGGAAACCTCCACATCCGTTATAGAAATAAGCCCGGTTATGTTCGGGTCCTTAATTTCTTTCAAAAGTATATCGGAAATTTCTTTCATAAGCGTTTTTCTGACGCGTTCGTTTCTTAAGCTCATAGGTATCTTTCCTATTCAAGAGTGCTTCGTTCAACTTCTTTTGTTGTTGAAACTTCAATAATGTCGCCGACTTCAATGTCGTTGAATTTAAAGAATGATATGCCGCATTCAAATCCGGTTGCAACTTCCTTAACATCATCTTTAAAGCGTTTGAGCTGGTCAATTTCGCCTTTAAATATTTCTTTGTCCCCTCTTTTAACAACCGCCTGTTTTGAACGCACAATTTTGCCTTCCGTTACATAACAACCCGCAATTTTAGTGTTCTTGCCTATGGTAAATATCTGCCTTACTTCGGCTTTTCCGAGCTCAATTTCTTCTATAACGGGGGACAAAAGGCTTAACATTGTTTTTTCAATATCTTCAAGGACTTGATATATTATATCATATTTCTTGATTTTTATGCCTTCTCTGTCTGCCGCAGCAAGGGCGTTTGCATCTTCTTTAACGGTAAAGCCAAGGATAATTGCGCTGCTTGCGGAAGCGAGCATAACGTCTGCCTCGGAAATATCTCCTACACCTACATGGATGATTTTAGGAACAATTTTTGTTGATTTAACGTTTTGTATTGCTTGTGAAACCGCTTCAGCCGAGCCGTTTGTGTTTGCTTTAATTATTAAATTGAGATTTAAAATTTCGTCATTACTTAACGTTTCTTTTCTGACATGCGAAACAGCCATTGCCTCAAGCCTTGTGATTCTTTCTTTTTGCTTCCTTTCGGCAACTGTTTGTTTCATAACACGCTCATTCTTAACGGCTTCAAGTCTGTCGCCCGCTTGCGGCACTTCATTTAAACCCAAAATCTCAACAGGGGTTGCAGGACCGGCAGATTTAACTCTTCTTCCCGAATCGTCAATCAAAGCCCTTGCTTTTCCGCCGACGTTCCCGACCACAACCGAATCTCCGACATGTAACGTTCCGTTTTGGATTAAAATGTGCGCTACGGGACCTTTTCCTTTGTCAAGGTTTGCTTCTATGACTATTCCCATTGCCGGGCAATCTTCAACGGCTTTTAATTCCTGCATATCAGAAACCAAAAGAATATATTCAAGAAGCTCATCTATCCCCTTTCCTTGGAGAGCCGAAACATAAACCGCAATTGTGTCCCCGCCCCATGCTTCAGGAACAAGCCCGTATTCGGTTAACTGCTGTAAAACTTTATCGGGGTTAGCGTCAGGCTTGTCAATTTTATTAACAGCAACAATAATTGGCACTCCCGCTGATTTAGCATGGTTAATGGCTTCAATTGTCTGCGGCATAACGCCGTCATCGGCAGCAACGACAAGAATTGCGATATCGGTCGATTGTGCCCCTCTTGCTCTCATTTGAGTGAATGCTTCATGCCCCGGAGTGTCTATAAAGACAATTTTTTTGTCATTAAGCCAAACCGTATATGCGCCTATACTTTGGGTAATGCCCCCGACTTCGGTTGAAACAATCTTGTGTTTTGAAGCTCTTATGCTGTCTAAAAGGGTTGTTTTACCATGGTCGACATGCCCCATAATCGTAACAACCGGTGCGCGCTTTACGATTTTATTTTCATCAGCATTTTTAATAATGTTCGAGAACTCTTCTTTTTCAATTTCTTCTTCTATGAAGGAATCTAAATCTTCTTCAAGTACCTCGATTTCAAAATTTTCAGCAACTTTTTTAGCCGTATCGACGTCTATAGGGGAATTTACCGTAACCAAAATTCCTTGCAGCATAAGGAACTTGATGATGTCTGCGGGAGATTTCCTTATTTTGTCTGATAATTCATTAATTGTAAGGGGTCTGTTTATTACCACCTGAACCACATCTTCAAGCTGAGCGGTCGCCTGTGTGTGTTTTTTGTGCTTCTGTTGGACAGCCTTCTCAAGGCTTATCCTTTCTTGTTCTTCTTCTTTGTTTTTATAATTTTTTTCTTTCTTCTTCTTTTTTGCCCTTATGCCTTGGTTTTGATAAATATCCTGCGATATTATATGGCGCACAATAGGCGCTTTTGCAGGAGTTTGCGGCTCTTTTTGGGTTTCTTCCTTTTCTTGTTCTTCTTTTTTTACTTCTGTTTTAATTTCTTCGGCAGGTTTTTTGGCGAAGTTTTTCTTAATTAAGGAAGGAATATCGGGAATTTTAACTGTTTCTTCCTGTTTCAGCGGCGCCGTTTTTTTATTTAAATCGGGTTTTGCGTTTTCAACGGAAGAAGGCGCAGGGCGGACAATTTCCAGTTTAGATTTCATCCTTGGCGGCTCAATTATTTTAATTGAAGGCGCAGTCGTTTTTTTTGCTTCTTTATTTTCTTCTTCGATTTTTTCTTTATCTTTTGTGTTTAATTTTTCTTCGGGTTTTGGCTTATCTTTAGCTTTTTTAACGATAAAAGCTTTTGGCTTCGTCTTTTTTTCTTCGGGTTTTAAAATAAAAGTCCTTATTTTTGCCGCAACCTCCGGCATAACCGAAGCACTGTGGGATTTAAAAGTAATCCCTAAGCCCGCTTCGACTTTCGTCATAAGCTCTTTTGCACTTAATTTAAGTTCGTCTGCTAATTCGTGTACTCTCATTTGCCCGTATTTAACCTCTTATAAACTAATTTAACACAAGCAAAAATTTTGTACAGTTTTAAATTTATTCATATATCTCTTGGATATCAATTTTTCTTACAAGAGGTGTTTCTTTAAAAATACTGTTTATTGTTACAAGATTTTTCCTTGTTGTTACATTTAATTTTATATTAAACTTCTCATCATTGTCGATTCTTTTTTCAATCCTTGTTATGTTTTTAAAATTTTCATCAATAATTCTGTTCACGCAATCAATGTCATCAACATCGCATGATATGTTGATTTTCACATTACGATATTTTTTTAAATGATCAGATAACACCTTCTTTTCAAACTGCCTTATAAGTATAAGCACAAAAAGGGTTAAAAGAGTTGCAAGGACGGCAATTGAATATATGCCGCACCCGCATGCCATGCCTATTGCGGCAGACATCCATAATGTTGCCGCTGTTGTTATCCCGAGAACATTGCCACCGGAGCGCATAATTGTGCCTGCTCCGATAAAGCCGATACCGGTTATAATCTGTGCGCCTATTCTTGCGGGGTCGTTTACGCCCGAGATACCTTCCGTTATATGCATTTTAAAACCGTATACGGAAAGAAGCGTAAAAACACATGCACCTGCGCATACAAGAATATGCGTCCGAAGTCCGGCAACTTTGCCCGTCAATTCTCTTTCAACCCCAAGAAGCGAAGCAAGAAAAATGGATACAATAAGCCTTGTTGAAGTTATGGTATAGAAGTTTGTATTTTTTATAAAGTCGTCTAATATTGAAAAATCTGCCATTCTAATTTCCGATTTTGCTTTTAGGGTCTAATATATCCCTTATTGTATCTCCGATTAAATTATATGACAAAACCGCAACAAAAATTAAAAATCCGGGGGCTAAAAGCCATGGGCGGTACATTATATTTGCAAATTCTTGCGCCTCTTTGAGCATATTTCCCCAGCTTGCATCAGGCTGTTGAATTCCGAGCCCTAAAAAGCTGAGTCCCGATTCTGCCAAAATAAACGAAGGGATGGAAAGAGCTATTGCTATAATTACATAGCTTGAAGTTTGGGGAAGTATATGTTTTATTATAATTTTCAAATCGCTCTGCCCTATGCTTTTTGCTGCCCTAACATAATCTTCGGTTTTAATTGACAGTACCATCCCTCTTACAACTCTTGCAAAGCCTGCCCAGCCGATAAATGCAAGAATTACCGTTATCAGCGCAAATCTTTGAGCGCTTGTCATATTAGAGGGCAAAATCGCCGCAAGAATAATTAAAAGATAAAAAGTCGGAATAGACATAACGGCTTCCGAGATTCTCATTAAAATGTTATCAAGCGCCCCGCCGAAATATCCGGAAACCCCCCCGTATAAAAGCCCTATCGGAAAAGAAATTAAAAGCGCAAGAAAACCTATTGTAAGGGAAATCCTCCCCCCGTATAAAAGCCTTGAAAAGTTATCTCTTCCGTTAATGTCGCATCCTAAAATATGTAACTCTCCCCCTTCATCTGTTGTAAAAAGATGAAGTCCGGTTTTAAAAAGTCCTAAAAATTTATATTCATACCCTATGGAAAAGAAGTTGACATAGTGTTTTTGGCTTCGGTCTTCCGTAAAATTTATGCTTAAAGTATGCGGGTTGAATTCCCTTTTTAAATTATAAAAATAAGGTTTTGTAAATTTTCCTTCGTGCGTTATTGTGTATATTGCCACAGGCGGAGCGTAGGAGAGCTTTCTGTTTGAATAATTTTTGTCGTAAGGTGATAAAAAGTCTGCAAAAAATACCGCAAGATACATAAAAATCAGAACCGCAAGGGCGATTATGCTTATTTTGTCTTTTTTAAACCGTTTTATTCTGTTCATTTACCCTCTCACCCTCGGGTCTGCCAATCTTAATAAAATGTCTGAAATTATATTTCCTAAAACAAGCATTAAAGAACCTATTACAAGCCCTGCCATAACAAGGTTAATATCCGATTTCATAACCGCTTCAAGGATTAACCTTCCAAGCCCCGGATATTGAAAAACGTATTCTGTGAGCGCCGCCCCGCTTAAAAGCCCCGCAAATTCAAACCCCAAAAGAGTTATAAGAGGGTTTAGCGCATTTCTTAGAGCATGGTTTATAATCACTCTTTTTTTTGAAATTCCCTTAGAAATTGCATATTTAACATAATCAGAATCAAGCGTATCAAGAAGGTTTGCCCTCATTTGTCTTGAGAGCCCCGATAAAGAAAGGGTTGTTAAAACAAATACGGGTAAGAAGAGATGATGAAGAATATCAATAAATTTTTCAAAACCGTTCATTAAATAAAAATCAGCGCTTGTAAGCCCGCCAATCGGGAACAGCCCTGTTTTTTGCGCAAAAATTAAAAGCAGCACCGCAAAGAAAAAGGACGGAATAGCCATGCCTGCGCTTGAGAACAAGGTTAAAAACCTGTCAAAGCCACTTCGGTAGTTAAGGGCAGCAATTATGCCCATTGGAATTCCGATAAGCCATGTCCAAAAAATAACGTTAAGGGACAATAACAGCGTATTAAGCGCGCGTTCCTTAATTTTTACGCTCACTTTTTCGCCGGTGGTTGTTGTTCCCATATCCCCTTTTATAAAATTTTTTGCCCAGTAAAAATACTGTAAAATTATTGGTTTATCAAGCCCGAGGCGTTTTTTTTAATGTTATTTTGCCTGTTTTGAAATAGCAGGGTTAAGCTTTAGCTCTCCAAGCGGGTCAACCGGCGAGAGCCTTATTAAAAAAAAGCTTATTATTGTAACCAGAATAATAATCGGGATACTTTGAAGAAGTCTTTTTAATATGTAAATCCATATCGGCATAGACTTTATTTTATAAAACAGGCGGGAAAAATTCAATTAGTTTTATAGATATTATTCAAAAAGGCTGTTTAACCTGTCTTGAATTTCGGCAGAGTCCATTTCTTTTGTTATTGCATTAATATCCAGTGCCGCACGGTAATATTTTGCCGCCTCAACTTTTTCGCCTTTAATCGAAAGGCACCTCGCGTAGTTGTAGTGCGCAAGCGCATAATTCGGGTCGTATTCAAGAGCGTTTTTAAAACATTCCGCCGCTTTTTGTATTTGAGCTAAATCGTCAAGATAAATTACCCCTAAATTGTTGTGCGCAATAGCATAATCCGGAGCATATTTAATTGACAATTCATATTCTGATATGGCTTCGGTTAAATTTCCTAAGCCCCAAAGCAAAAATCCTAAGTTGCAGTGTATTTTGGCATTGGTTGGCTGTAATTCAATTGCCCGCCTGTAGACTTTAAGCGCATTAACGTAATCTTCTTTTTCATAAAAAGCAGCACCCAGCCCGACATATATTTCAAGGTTAGAAGTATCCATGACGTATGCAGTTAAAAAGGCAAGAACAGCGGCTTCGTTGTTTTCCGTGAAATGTTGAAGCAAGAACCCGAGAGTTTGTGCAATTTCAGGTGCTTTTTCATGCTTTGGATTAAGTAAAATTGCGCTTTGATAATGAGAAATTGCCTTGTTGTGTTCGCCTTTCATAAAATAAAGATTGGCAATTTGACTGTGTAAAATGGGGTTATTGGGATGAATGGCTATAAACTTTTTATATGTTTCAATTGCCGATTCATACTCTCCCATTTCCTCATAAGCCTGCACAAGTCCCACGTAGGCCGGAAGATACAGAGAATCAATCCATCTTGCCATCTTATATTCTATAATTGCTTCTTCATGTTTGCCTAAAATTCTGTAAACATCTCCAAGAAGGCAATATAAAGTGGTAAATCCGGGCATTTTGTCTATTGCTTTTGATACTGTATT